>DASRUF010000077.1:0-6469 GCA_035655575.1 Bacteroidota bacterium
GCCCACAACACCAATGGCATACATCTGTGCCAAAGTCAATACGTCGTGAACAAGGAATAGAACGATGATTGGAACAAGGGTTGCTACGATAAGTGGAACAACCGGAACGCCATATTTATTGAGACGTCGCATTACCACCGGGAGTTCTCTATCCACCGACATCAGGAACTGAATGGAAGTGAGAGCATTAATTGCCGTGTTACCTGCAGAGATAAGAAGTAATCCGAGAATTCCGCCCACCAACGGTCCAAACCAATTACCAATGTAAGATTCTCCGAGGAATCGAATCATTTCCTCCTTGTGTTCATTTGTATCAAGAT
Source organism: Bacteroidota bacterium (assembly GCA_035655575.1). Taxonomy (GTDB): domain Bacteria; phylum Bacteroidota; class Ignavibacteria; order UBA10030; family SZUA-254; genus DASRUF01. Next base: position 321 of record DASRUF010000077.1, read on the forward strand.
TTGGAATGGCGAGCATTGCCAGTCCGAGGAAAATAGTTGCAAGAGTTATTTTCGAGAGCACAATGAGAATTGCACGCCGGGAATTGCGGATTGGGTTCTTCATCACCCCCGTCATATTTGAGATGGATTCAATGCCCGAAATGGCAAGGATGATCCCAACAAATATTCTCCAATTCTCGAACAGTCCACCGGGTGCCGGTTCAAGAACAACTGTTGATGGTGAGATTGGTAAAGTGAAAAGGATAAGGACAAGTAATGTTATAAATGTCGCAACTGAAATAACAGTAGCAAATGTACCAGCGTGACGCGGTCCGAACCAATTTAATATTCCGATACCGAGAATGATTGCCATTGCCCATTCATTGGGATTCTGAATATTGAAATAATGACACGCTTCAAGAACTGAGAGTGATGCAGTAACAACGAAATCTGCACTGAGAAGTAAGGCGCCGATCACCGCGAATGTACGCGAACGATGGCTGACTGAGCTGTAAACACCTCCCCCGTTAGGATAGAGCCGACATATCGTAATATAATTAAGAGAAACGAGTATCATGAAAATGGTCATCATCAAGAGATGTAAACCACTATGGTATCCCGCCAGAGCGAACGCAATCCCGAGAACGTAGGCTATACTTGTACCCCAATCACCATCGAGGATTGCGACACTGCGTAGCCAACCTAAAACACGAGGTCGACTAGTGGATAGTTCCATAAAAATATAAAATCAAATCATTCTGATACAAAAAACGAGGATAATGATACCAAGAAAATTCGCTAAAGTCAATTGTTGAATTTGCCTCTCTTTCTGAATATATTTAATTGTGAACTCTGCAACCAGAATACCCTTTTTCCGGAGCCTCCGATTTAAAATCGGATTCGGATATATAGTTCTTTTGCTCATCAGTTTCGCGATGACCGCATGGGCAGTTTATAATTTCGGTCGCCTTAAGCTTTCACTTAATACTATCCTTAATGATAATTATGCGAACGTTGTTGTAGTCGAGAAAATGGCGCTCTCACTTCAGGATCATGAAGATGCTGTGCTTGCTATTCTGAATCGAGATGTGAATAACGGGAAAGTGAAATTCACGGAATCAAAGGATGGATTTTTCCAGTTATTCCAACAGGCGAGTGAGAATCCAACGGTTTCTGAGGCTGGACCTATCTTGAAAAGCATTCAATCGACATACGAGGGATACCTCTTGGGTGTCGATTCGCTAATCTCCCTCGCAAATCGCGGAGACTTCATCTCAGCAAAATCCTTCTACGATAATATTCTCATTACTTTTTCAAAAAATTTAACTGATTATTGTTTCTGGCTCATCGAGGAAAATCAGAAGGAAATGATAAAAGTCGGAGAGCAAACAAAAATCATGTCTGACGAAGCTATTATTGCCGTCTTGGTTGCCTCAATACTCGCATTTGGTTTGAGCGTGCTGATGATTGTGCAATTTACCAAGCGAATCATTGAGCCCGCGGAACGATTAACTGATACAGTCTATCAGATTGGAAGAGGGCGGTTAGATCTCAAAATAGATATTCAGACAAATGATGAAATTGGAGAACTCAGTCGAGAATTTAATAAAATGACTGAACGACTCCGTCAATTTGAGGAGCTCAATATCGAGAAAATTCTATCGGAGAAACAAAAATCTGAAACGATTGTTCAGAGTATATCGGATGCGATAATTGTGTGTGATGGTAATTCAAAAATTCAATTAATCAATCGAACAGCAGAGGAACTTCTCAACATCTCAGAACGTCATGTTGTTGGAAAATCGATCAAAGAAAGTATCTCAGATGAGCGGATACAGCATATTTGTGCGAATGCGAATGACCCTTCCTCTGTCAATCAACCTTATCTCCAATTTCATTATAGAGGTCGGCCTGTTTATTTAAGACCGAGAATTTCAGTGATACCCCCAATTCACACTGAGCGCAGCGGCATGGTTTTGGTGTTGCAGGATGTAACACAATTCAAAGACCTCGATAAGGCGAAGTCAGATTTCATGGCGGTAGTTTCACATGAATTTCGAACTCCGCTGACATCAATCAACATGGCACTTGATATCATACGCCAACGCTTATTAGGTTCTCTCACTGAAGCGCAGGAGGATTTGCTCCGATCAGCGAAACAAGATGGTGAACGACTCACAAAGTTAGTCCGTGAGCTATTGCAGTTGTCTAAGCTTGAATCCGGAAAATTTGAAGTCCGTGAAAAAGCGATCGATCTCCGAAAAGTTGTTGAATCGGCCATCCAACCCCTAAGTTTACCGTTTAAGGAAAAAGGTGTGGAAATGAAACTCTCGCTGGAAGATGATCTTCCACCTTTGATCGCCGACGAACAGCAGCTATCTTGGGTTATTTCAAATCTCTTAAGTAATGCGCTTCGCTATACCGATAAAGGTGGATGTGTGGAAATCATCGCTACGCCTCAAGGTGGCTCGGTCATTGTCCAGGTAAGAGATACTGGACAAGGAATTCCACAAGAATACATCGAAAATATTTTCGATAAGTTTGTTCAGGTAAAACAGAGCACAGATTTTACACCGGGCAGTGTTGGGCTTGGTCTGGCTATAGCCAAGGATATCGTTGAGATGTATGGGGGCAAGATTTGGGTTGAAAGCGAAGTTCATAAGGGAAGTACATTTTCATTTCGCATGCCTGCGGCACAAGGACAAGCGGTATGACGGATCGAGGAAGTGTGCTCGTTATTGACGACGAGCCCAATATATTGAAAACGTTAACAATGGGGTTGCGAGCGATCGGTTTTACAGTTGATGGCTATGGAAATCCGCTTGATGCTCTCGAACATTTGAGTGACAAACATTTTGATCTTGCGTTTGTTGATCTTAAGATGAAACCCATCGATGGAATGCAAGTATTAAAAGAAATCCGACAACGATCGTCCAACACGTCGGTTGTTATCATCACAGCTCATGGTTCCATCGAGAGTGCTGTTGAGGCGATCAAAAACGGTGCCCTTGATTTTCTACAAAAACCATTTGATCTCGCTGAGCTTCAACTTTTTACTGAGAAGGTTCTCAATCATCATCAGCTCAAGCAAGAAGTTTCTTCTCTACGCCAGCAAATCAGTACTACGATGTTGCCTCCCATAATAACTCGAAATCCATTAATGAAACAACAGATCGAGTTAGCGCAACAAGTTGCCGATAGCATGCTCACCGTTTTGATTGAGGGTGAAAGTGGAACGGGAAAAGAACTTATTGCAAAGTTTATTCATCAACAAAGTCATCGGCGAGAAAATCCATTCATCATTGTCAATTGTTCAGCACTTCCTGAAACTCTCTTAGAAAGCGAGCTCTTTGGCCATGTCAAGGGAGCTTTTACCGGTGCGATCAAGGATCGTGCAGGTCGATTTGAAGCAGCCGATGGAGGAACAGTGTTTCTCGATGAAATCGGTGAGTTACCTCAGACAGTCCAGGTGAAGCTTCTCAGGTTTCTCCAGGATCGCGAGTTTGAAAGAGTCGGCGAAAATCTTCCTCGAAAGGTCGATGTGAGAATTATTGCCGCAACAAATAGAAGACTTTCCGATGCATTAAAGGAAGGAATATTCAGGGAAGACCTCTATTATCGCCTTAATGCAGTTCGTATTTCTCCACCTCCATTAAGAGAGAGGCCTGAAGATGTCTTGTTACTCTTATATCATTTTTTAAAAAAATTTTCACAGAAATCTAAAATCGAAATTTCCGATGAAGCACTGAAGTTATTAACGGCATATCGATGGCCCGGTAATGTGCGTGAAGTGGAAAATGTCATCGAAAGAGCTACGCTGCTGGCTAAAAACGGAAGGATTGACCTTCCACATTTACCTCCCGAATTACTTCAAGTTGATGAAACTCGACGTGGCTTGATGTCGCTGGAGCAGGTGGAGCGGCAGTATATATCACGTGTTCTGGGTGTAGCAATCGACCTTGATGAAGCTGCCCGTATTCTGGAAATCGATCCTGCTACCCTCTGGCGTAAACGAAAAAAATACGGGATTTGATATCTCGTCATCTTGCATATTGCAATTTCCCTCAACGTGTTTAACTGAAATCAGTTAACCGAATCATCCAATAATGGTGTTCACTCGTCTTGCATCTTGCAATACGACCCTCTCTATCCACTGTTGATAGAATTTTACTCTCCACTTTTTACATCATATTCATGAAAATAGAAATATAAATTTTCCTTCTTTTGGCATCTATTTTGTAACATTTATAGCCAGACTCAATCACCACATCTTGGATTTTTGGAACATGCAGGTATTCTTAGAGTGTTGAATATATAGGTGGTGCAAATTATGAAGAAAAGAACTGAACTGGTACGACATGTCGATTAAGACGAGAACAGAACTAAATGGAAAAATAGCAATCATCGACATCAGAGGGGCGCTCATCGGCGATGAAGAAACAGATCAATTTCGTGCTGCGGTGACTGATTTCATTGAACAGGGAAACAAATCGTTGGTGATTAACATGCAAAAAGTTAATTACATGAATAGCTCAGGTATCGGAGCTCTCATCGCCGCACACACAAGTTATGCGAAGCTTGGTGGGGAAGTGAAAATTACAGGCATTACAAACAATGTACAGAGTCTATTGGTCATGACGAAACTTGTCGATGTTTTTGATGTTCATGAAAATATTGATGAGGCAATCGATAGTTTTTTAAAACCGAAATCAAAATAAATCCACTATTCAATAATTATTAGGAGTTAATACGATGAAACAATCAACATTTGTCGTTGTTTTGGTTGTAGCGGCACTGGTCGTGTCATTCAGCATCTATCGGTTTATTTTAGGGAATCCATCTAATTTTTCGGATGGAGAAAACCGTGAACGGCCGCTGGCCGGTAACCTTATGGGCATGGTTTATACCGGTGGCCCAATTGTTCCCGTTCTCATCTGTCTTTCTCTCATGGTCTTTACGTTCATTGTAGAGCGCACACTATCATTGCGTAAAGCACAAGGGAAAGGATCGTTGCCAATGTTTTTAAAGAACCTACAACGTAATCTTTCCACAGGTGAGATTGATACAGCGATAGCAGAATGCGATAAACAGCGTGGATCTATGGCGAGCATCATTCGCGCAGGGTTAGAACGCTATAAAATAATGTCCCGTGACTCCAAATCTCTTGAAGCAGAAAAACAGATGGCTGAAGTTCAGCGTGCCATCGAGGAAGCAACAGCGCTTGAGATGCCAATCCTCGAACGTAATCTGATTGCAATGTCAACAATCGCATCAACAGCCACGATGTTTGGTCTGTTAGGAACAGTTATCGGAATGATTCGCGCATTTGCTGCTTTAGCGCAGGCTGGAGCACCTGATGCAGTTCAGCTTTCGATCGGGATTTCTGAGGCGCTGATAAATACAGCGCTTGGTATTTTCGCTGGTATCGTTGGAATCATCGCGTACAACTTTTTTATTAACAAGGTTGACAACTTCACCTATATGATTGACGAAGCCAGCTACGATGTTCTCCAAACGTTAATGACAAAAACTAAGTAAACTTGAGGAATGGATCCATGCCTAAATTTAAAAAAACGCGGCTTGGGATAAAGGTCGACATGACGCCGATGGTAGACGTAGCATTTTTATTGCTTACGTTCTTTATGTTAACAACACAATTCAGACCACCGGAAACTGTTGAGATTGTGTTGCCGTCGTCTCATTCAGCATTTAAGCTGCCCGAAAAAGATGTTATGTCGATCTCGATTAGTAAGGATAATCGGATTTTTCTTGGATTCGATTCACAACATTTGCGTTCACGGCTTTTTGGCGAAGAAAATAAACTACGTTCGAGTGTCGAGGTTGATAGTCGACAATTGGCTGACCTTCTCATCAAAGCAAGAATGGCAAACCCTAAGATTCGAACTGTTGTGAAAGGCGACAAAAATGCAGAATATGGAATCACTGAAGATGTGATTGGTATATTGCAGAAAGCCAACATAACACGATTCAATCTTGTCACAGATTTAGAAAAAGATTAAAGGAGTTAAATTATGGCTGCTGTAGACGGTGCTGCCCCACGCGGACACGATCGTAAAAAGAAAAAACATAAGAAAAAACGGCGTATTGGTATTCGTATTGATATGACACCAATGGTCGATGTGGCATTTTTGTTGCTGACGTTTTTCATC
>DASRUF010000078.1:0-2118 GCA_035655575.1 Bacteroidota bacterium
ACCTCTCGTACCATTTGTGCACCCATATTCTCAATGGGATCCTCGAGTTCAATTTCCTTCGCTACCGTTACTCCATCTTTGGTTACCGTTGGTGCACCAAATTTTTTATCAAGGACAACATTACGTCCTTTCGGACCAAGTGTTACCTTTACTGCATCAGCAAGTTTGTCAACGCCGCGCTTTAACGCTGTTCGAGCGTCGGCACTGAATGTGATGATTTTAGCACTCATATATTCTTCTCCTCTTTAATATTTCTTTGTGATTAGATTCGTTACATAGATTAAACAATGGCAAAAATATCACTCTCGCGCATGATCAGGTATTCTTGACCATCGAGTGTGACTTCAGTGCCAGAATATTTACCGTATAAAACCTTGTCGCCCACCTTAAGATCCATTGCAACTAACTTTCCATCATCGGCTCTACGACCGGGTCCTGCCGCAACAACTTCTCCGACAACAGGTTTTTCTTTCGCAGTATCCGGCAGAATAATACCCCCTTTCGTTTTCTCCTCAGCTGGAGAAGGCTTAATAACAACACGATCAGCTAATGGTTTAATTTTCATAACTATTACTCCTTAAATGATTTAATTTCAACAGGTTATTGGATTTTACGATTGAAATGAATTTCGATGTGCTTAAAGCATTACAGCTTGTCCACAATAACTTTAAGCGGTCTAATATATACCATTTTTCATTAAAAATCAAGAAATGATCAGCATCCAAAAAAATCCTCGCTAATTTATCAGCGATGATTGATTCGTGACACTCCCCCTAAAAAAATTTTACTTCGCTCCTTCGATGACGAGAACAAACTCCCCTCGGACGGGATGGGTAGTATAGTTAGAGATTGCACTTGAGAATGTACCTCGGAAAATTTCTTCAAACTTTTTCGTGAGTTCTCTCACTACTGTTATTCTGCGATCACCAAATATTTTTTTGAGATCGTGCAATGTTCTGAGAAGTCTATGCGGCGCCTCATAGAGAATGAGTGTACATTGTATAGAACGAAGTTGACCTAGTTTTGTCATTCTTCCTTTTTTTGCCGGTAGATAACCTTCGAAGATAAATCGCTCGGATTGCAACCCACTAACTATGAGAGCGGTAAGAAACGCTGTTGGTCCCGGAATCGATACTACTGGGATTCGCTCTTCAAGAGCTGAATGAATGACACGAAAAGCAGGGTCGGAAATTCCAGGTGTTCCCGCATCCGATACCACCGCAATTGAATTCCCGTCCTTGAGCTTTGCGATAAGCTCGGGTGTTCGCCTCTCTTCGTTGTAACTAAAATAACTGACTAAGGGTTTTTGAATATTGTAACGCTCAAGGAGTGTTTTAGTTTTTCGGGTATCTTCAGCAGCAATGAGATCGACTTGCGATAACGTCTCCACTGCTCGTAGAGTGATATCCTCAAGATTTCCGATCGGGGTACTAACGATGTACAACGTAGCATTTTGAATCTTTTCACCCATCGGTGACATTCACATCATATACCCCAATCTCGCGCATATCTGAAATCAACATTAACAGTGCGGTGGGAGATTTTCGCGACGAGTGGCGGGCGGCGTTTAAACTGATTCCGCTGAATGAGTCGTCTCACTTTCACAATGAAATTCTTTTCAAACCCCCGCTCAGCCAGCTCCTCATCGGATCTCCGCTCATCGATCATATAATAGAGAAGCTCATCAGCAAGTTTGTAGGAGAACCCTAACTCTTCTTCATCCGATTGTCCTTCCCAGAGATCTGCCGATGGTTTCTTCTCAATAATTCGCTTGGGGACATCGAGAGCTTTAGCTAATTGCCAGACCTGCGTTTTATACAAATCCCCAATGGGATTGATAGCACAAGCAGTATCACCATAATGTGTTCCGTAACCGAGCAAGATTTCCGTTTTATTACTTGTGCCAATCACAAGTGAAGAATCTCGTGCAGAGAGATCGTACAAGACGATCATTCGTTGACGAGCCATCACGTTTCCACGTCGAACATGATCGACCTCGCGGTCCGCATCAAAATAAGCATCAACCATCTGAGTTATCTCGATTATCTCGCTACGTACACCAAGTTGTTTGACAACCATTTTTGCATCGGTGATGCTCTCCCGACTGCTCGTCTTATA
>DASRUF010000079.1:0-2425 GCA_035655575.1 Bacteroidota bacterium
GCCCCGAATAATTCGGCAACAGATTGATCTTCATCCCGCAAATATGGGAAATTGAACCCTCTCTGTTTCGCCCGCTTCACCATCTCATCAAAATTATCTTCGGGATAATTCTTTGTTTCATTCGAGTTGATAGCAACAAGCTGTACTCCATTAGCATTATAATCTCGTTGGATAGCAATCATTCGATCTTCGTATGCTTGGACATAAGGGCAATGGTTACAGGAAAAGACAATCACTAAAATATTCTTACCTGCAAAGTCTTTATCAGAGTAACGTTTCCCATCTGTGCCGTGAAGATTTTGAAATCCTGGCAGAGGATCATTGACGTGGAGAGTTTTGTTTGCCATGTTTATTGCCTTTCTATTGTTATGAAACTGTTACGAGACTTGAGAATTATTTTTCCGTGTCATTCTGAACGAAGTGAAGAATCTCGTTTTCCATTCAAATGGAGACTCTTCGCTCTGCTCAGAGTGACAGTATTAGTATTTTTCAAGAAGTCTCACTTTTCATGAATTTAACGATTGTATCACAAAGCTCTTGTGGTTTCTCTAACGGAAGCGAGTGTGCACAATCACGAAGTATTCTAACCGCCGAATGTGGAATACATTGTTGGAATCGAGATGCATACTTGGACGGTACTGTTCGGTCCTGCTTTCCCCATACGATAAGCGTAGGAGTACGAAGTTCCGATAGCTTTGTGCAGAACGTTGAATCTTTTGTAATTGAATTTCGCATTCCATTCAGCAAAGCATCGCGTTTCCCCGTCAGGGAGAGTTGTGCGTAATACTTATCGCAAAGATCCTTGGGACGACTTTTTATATCATAGAATGAGAGCCGGGCAATTCCACACGTTAACCATTTACTCTTCAAGACAATATGCTTGGCGATGAATGAAAAGATTACCCAGAAAATAGTAATGTGCATTAATGCAGTGTATGTCATTAACCCAGTGCTGCTTATCAGTACAAGCTTTTCTACTCGATCAGGGTGCTGATGTGCCACATGAGCAGCGATCTGTGCTCCATAGGAAATTCCAACAAGTGTTGCCCTTTCGATGTTCAGAGCGTTCAAGAAATGAATCAGAAATTCAGCATACTGAACGGTTGAGTAGTATTCTTTCAGACATTCTGATTCACCAAACCCTGGCAAGTCAACAACAACAACACGAAAGTCACGTGAAAGGGGTTCAATCACACGCTGCCACATTAACGGTCCGCCTAATCCGTGAATTAAAATAAGTGGTTGACCGAATCCTGCCAATTGAACGTGTATGCGCATGCCGTCGATGATGATGATTCGGTGTTCTGACTTTATTTTTTCTTCCATTGTTCAAAGGCTTTTTTAAGCTCTTTTGGTTTGAGCGAGGGTCCCTTGTACATTCCTTCTTTTTGGCGTTGTCTGTAAGCTTCGTACAAAGAAACGGCACAAGCGACTGAAACGTTCAAGCTTTGTATCATCCCGACCATTGGTATGTTAAAATTCTTATCAGCAAGCTTTACTGCTTCGTCTGAGACTCCACGATGTTCATTACCAAATACGAGGGCGACTTTTTTTGTGAGATCAAGCTCATAGAGCGATTTCGATTTCTTATTGAGATGTGTAGCATAGATAGAAAACCCTTCTTGTCGCAATCGGTTAAAACAATCTTGCACTGAAGTATATGTTCGACGATCGATCCATTTGATTGCGCTTGCCGAACTTTTTTTTCCAAGCTTCGGAAATTGTTCGTTAGAATATAATAGCTGAACTTCAAGAATACCCACCGCGTCGGCGGTGCGGAGGATTGCGCTCACGTTGTGAGGGTCATGGATGTTTTCAAGGACGATTGTGAGGTCCGGCTGACGATGCTTTAGAACCGACATCATTTTTCGTTTACGTCGTTCAGTCATATATGGTTTTCCGTTTGAGACACAGAGTGTTCCTGTGTGCTCGCCCGATCAAGCTGTTCGAGCGGGCTGCTCAGGGTTTCTTCTTTTTTCAATTGGAGAACACCAATTGCAATAATAACAAACACAGCGCCAATGATTTGAATGGGTGCCAATATTTCATCAAGAAATATATATGCCGAGAGTATCGCGATGACTGGCTCAAATGTTGCCGTGATAATTGCGCGTGATGGAGTAAGGTATCGTAACCCAAGATAATAGAATGAATGAGGAATTAGAATTGAAAGAATGGCAAATCCCCAAAAGATCCCCCACGTCTCAGGCGTATAATTTGCATCAATGAGGTTCCATGGTGGATTAAAAAATAACCAAAAGATTGAAGCAAAAATAAATGAATAGATTAAGCACGTCCAAACAGTATAAACTTTTAATAAGTGGCGCAACCAGACATTGGTAAAACTCCAGCAAAAAGCTGAGGCAATCCCAGTAATTAATCCGATCTGGCTAATGTGTACGATGGAAAAATCTTTACCCGTTAC
>DASRUF010000080.1:0-2970 GCA_035655575.1 Bacteroidota bacterium
GGTGTTTTTGATAGCGCATTCTGCGATAGTTCTGCAATTCGTTCGTTTTTAATTGGTGAATTTCTCCATTGTATAAGTCCATGATAAGTTTACGATAATCGGGAGTAAAAGATATTTTTCCTTGCTCTGCCGTTACAACAACATTGGTTGTTGGTTCAGTATAGTCATAGATGGTAATGCCCTCGAGGTCATTGGAGTGTTCAAAAGTTCTTCTTGCAAGAATGCTATAGCCGGCAATATCCTGTGAAAATAAGCCGGGAACGATTGTAAGTGTCGGTTTTGTTCTTCTAATATCAATGATGAGTGTTTTTGCACGATGATTTGCTTCAGGAAGAATTTTATTATTGAATTCGATCAGTAATAAGGTAAGAATTATCGCTGCGAGAAGAGTTGTCGACATCATGCGATATAAACTCATCCCACTCGCTTTCATGGCAGTTACTTCGTGATGAGTGGAGAGTGAGCCAAATGCCATAAGTGTGGCTACAAGGACTGACATTGGAACTGCGAGCACAACCATCCAAGATAGATTTAAGACGATTAGCTCGCTAATGACCCACACACTTAGTCCCTTTCCCACTAATTGGTCGATGAATTTCATTATGAATTGAAGAAGGAAAATGAACATCAGGATGAAAAAAGAAAAAATGAAGGGACCGAGGTGAGTTCGGAGTATGTGAAAGTGTAAGCGCATGGTTGTTTTATTTGGTTAATATAGTGTCAAATATTGGATTTTTCAAAATGAGGTGTTCTTTTTAACGGGCTTTTTGAAAATACTTGCAATTGAGGGTGCTTTTTCCTAAATTTTTTAGGTGATATGAGTCAATGTTTCAATATTAGAGACTAAATAATTTTCTCTTAAAGAATTCATTTCTCGAAAACTGAAAGGAGCCGTTGATATCGATTCTTGATAGCAGTTTAGCGGATGTTTGTAACAAGTTCTGTTGCTGACACTGCATTTTTTCATATTGGAATCGACATATTCAACGTGGCTCTACTAATCAGTCGTAAATTCACATCTTTACCTTCCCCACGGTTAGGTGTACATCGAGTTTTCGTTCTTGCAGTCTTAGTTTTTTCTGCTTTAGCATTTTCTCTCGATCCACTGCCACAGTTTCCCCATACCTCAACAATACACTATAATTTTCTCACCGACACGACAAAGAAAGATAGTCTTCTCTTGCCAATGCAAATTGATTCTATGAAGGTGCGATCGGATACCTCCATTAAGCCAAATTTGGAATCACCAAGATTTACGCGCGAGCCATCTCATGTTGATGATAGCTTAAATGCAATTGAAGACTCACTTGATGCGTTTACTGATTCAGTTGGATTAGCTGATTCACTCAAATGGGAAGTCTATCTCGATTCAACTTATCGTATTTCTCAATTTGTCCATCGTCGAGTTGATCAACCTGCCGTGGAAGCTTTTCCCCATCGGATTCATAGTCTGTACCTTGGTACTCGATCTCCAGCGTATAAGCGGGAACTTGAACTTGATTCTATTGGTCAATCAGTAACTATACGTGAAAGAATAAATGGTTTGGATGTAAAGATACCGGTGACGATGACGTTGGAGGATTACATCAATATGCGGTATGAAGAAGAAAAGCGTAATAATTGGAGAGGATTTGCAACAGAATATAAGTTCAAGGAAAGAAAGGACGACCTTTCCGGTCTGCTTGGGTCACTCACAAATATCGAAATTCCAGTCCCTGCAAACCCCTTGTTGAGTATATTTGGGCGCAATGTTATCAAGCTCAACGTTTCAGGGGCGGTGGATATTCGTGGAGCATACCGCAATCAAAAATCCGATCAAGTTACTGTGTCGGCGTTGGATCAAAGTAGAAGTGAACCCGATTTCAATCAGGAAGTTCGCATCAATGTGAATGGGACAGTAGGAGACAAATTAAATATCCTCGCTGATTGGAATACTCAGCGCACATTTGAGTATGAGAATCAACTCAAGATAAAATACACCGGATATGAAGATGAAATCGTTCAGAGTGTTGAAGCGGGGAATGTTTCTCTCCAAACACCATCACTCGTTGGTGGAGGACAGGCACTCTTTGGGATAAAGGCGAAGTTACAGACAGGTCCTCTGACTTTGACGACATTGCTTTCACAGAAAAAAGGACAAACGAAAGAGCTTGCTGTCTCGGGTGGAGCTCAACAAAGCTCCCTTGAAATTTTTCCGCATCAATATTCAAAATCCTATTATTTTGTCGACACCCTTTATGAAGCTTTCTATGATATCCTACACCGATCCCAGATACCGAATATTTCACAAAACCCACAGATACAACAAAAACAAATAATAAAAATCGATTTATGGGTGAGTCAATCGGGGTATCGAATTGATCCGAGTCAGCGTCAGGCAAATGCATATATCGATCTCCCTCCTCGTCTTGCATCAGCGAGCTATCCAAGCGATGTCGAGTCAACACTGAGTAAAAGAACTGGCGATTTTGAAACCGGACGGTTTATAAAAATTGATCCTGCTCAATATAAAGTCAACCAATACGCCGGATATATTGTCTTGAATACAAACGTCACGGACGATCAGGCTTTGGCAGTATCGTACACTGTGGTCGGCAACGATCTTATTGGTGGTACAGCGGACGATGAGGTTTTCGGATCAACGAGTGAGGCGGATACAACGGTGGATGGCAAGCTGATCCTTAAATTGGTGAAGCCAAGATATTTACAACCAAGTCATCGACGTGCGTGGAAGATGTTACTTAAAAATGTTTATCCTATCGGAGGCAGAGATTTGAAAAAAGAAGGATTTGAGCTTCATGTTCTTCGTCGTACGAATGGGCCTGAACAGGATGCGATCCTTGGTGAATATCTCCTACGAGTTTTAGGTCTTGACCGTTTCGATCAGAATAATTCCGAGGCGCCTGATAACGTATTTGATTTCATACCGGGACTTACTGTTAATGTAGAACGAGCAGAGATTATCTTCCC
>DASRUF010000081.1:0-2141 GCA_035655575.1 Bacteroidota bacterium
TTCTCCCATCTCCGCTTGGCGTAAACCTGCGATTATCGGTTATCGATAGTGACCCCCAAGCGGCTCAGAGTAAAGTATCTGCTATGGAATCGTCTATTCAAAAGAAAGCCGATAAATTTATTTACGGTGTCGATGATGAAACATTGGAAGAAATCGTTGGTCGGTTATTAAGAGAACGAAAATTAACCATCGCGATAGCAGAATCGTGTACGGGTGGAATAATTGCGCATCGAATATCGAATGTTCCGGGTTGTTCGGAATATTTTGAACGAGGCATCATCGCGTATAGTAATCAATCGAAAATTGATATCCTTCAAGTTCCACAAGAATTGATTGAAAAACATGGTGCTGTCAGTGAAGAAGTTGTTAAGTCGATGGCGCTTGGTGTTCGCCAAATTGCAGAAACCGATATCGGTCTTTCGACGACGGGTATCGCCGGTCCGACAGGTGGTACAGCCGAGAAACCAGTTGGACTCGTTTGGATCGGATATTCTGATAAGAACGGAACGATTGCATTAAAGCATCATTTTGGTGATAACCGCCTTCGTGTGAAAGAACGATCGGCACAAGCTGCTCTCAATCTCGTACGGAAAAGATTACTTCAGATTGAATAGTGCTATGGGATCAATCCGATCGTTTATCGCATTCGAAACACCAGCTCTAATACGAAAAAAAATGCTGGAACTCCAAACGGAATTAAAAAAATCAAATGCTCATGTACGATGGGAACCCGAGAGTAAATTCCATGCGACTCTTAGCTTCCTCGGTAATATTCAAGAACAGCTCCTCCCTAAAATAATAGAAAAAATCCAGGAAACACTCATGCCTTTTTCCATCTTTGATATTATCTATCAGAATCTCGGAGCTTTTCCTAATAATCGCACCCCACATGTCATCTGGATTGGATGTCACAACCCGGATGGTAAATTGCAGCAGATGAAAGAGACGCTTGATGGACAGCTTGAACAATTTGGAGTCCAAGCTGAAAATCGTCAATTTCGACCCCATATTACGCTTGGCAGGGTAAAAAGCCCCAAAGGAAGAAAAGACTTGATTCAAAAGTTAGAAAGTCTTACCTTTCAACCAATGGCAGCCACTATCACGGACATTGCCATTATGAAGAGCATATTGAAGCCAGAGGGCTCAGAATACTCAATCTTAAAAACAATATCCCTTCAAGAATAATAACTGAAGAAAATGGGTCGGGGTAAGAAAGTGCAAAAGACCAGAACTGTTCTTCTCATCGATGATGAAGTTCCATGGTTAGAAGCGATGAGTTTGGCGATGCAAAAAGAATCATACAAGATCATTACTGCCGAAAGTGGTGAGGCAGCGATAAAAACCCTCCAACAAAAAAAACCCGATATTATATTAAGCGATGTCCGCATGCCTGTCATGAATGGCTTCGACCTCTTTGAGCAGGTCCGCCGCATTCCAAAATTAAAAGATGTGCCTTTTATATTCATGTCATCACTTGACGACTACGACGCAAGAAAAACAGCCAAAGAACTCGGTGCCGATGACTACGTGGAAAAACCCTACGATACAGAAGATGTGAAGCACATTGTCCTTGATCTACTGACACGCTTCAAGAATAAACAGGCGAGCATTCCATAAAGCTCGTTTTTTCCTCTTTAACGTAATACCATAATCAAGAAATAGTTATTCGATAATTGAGGTTAAATATTTAACCTCACTTGTAACTTGTTCTTTTAACTTCCCTATGAGCAGCCCGACATGATTTTTCTCGATATGCAAACTGATCTTGAGGCGATGAAGATCATAGAGCCTGTTACGTCAGAATATTCCAAAGTACTTACACCCCCTGCCTTGAAATTCATTCAAAACTTAGAAAGAGAATTTGGCGAACAGCGAAGAGAGCTGCTTAAAAAACGAATTGAGCGCCAAGTAGAAATAGACGGAGGTTTGATGCCGAACTTTTTGACTTCTACAAATCATATCCGTGAGGCTGCTTGGAAGGTTGCATCTATTCCCCACGATCTGCTCGATCGTCGTGTTGAGATAACTGGGCCCACCGATCGAAAAATGATCATCAATGCTTTAAACTCTGGTGCAAATGTCTTTATGGCTGATTTTGAAGACTCTAACTCCCCCACTTGGGACAATATCATCCGGGGTCA
>DASRUF010000082.1:0-4182 GCA_035655575.1 Bacteroidota bacterium
GAAGAGAGGAGTACTCAAATCTACAATATTCAGGACATCGTCAATTCCTACTTTCTGAAAATTCCGGGATACTTTTGCTTCACTCTCCCGCGTTAACACAAGGAGAGGTATAGTTGTATTAATAGAACGAATTTCTTGCGATGATTGGATAATTACAGACGGGGAGAGTTTCTCACCGAATAGTATAACATCGAATTGATCACACTTGGGTTTAAAACCCTCCCTAGTTTTTTTAGGATTCATTAGTGTTACGCTCAGATTTACTGATGAGTCTTTGAATTGATCTTCGATAAGATTTTTGATTTCTCCGTTTGTATCGATAAGAAGGACCCGAATAGTATCCATAAAGAAATGATTGAAATTTATTGGTTAATTTATATGTGATAATTGATGTTTCCCATTAGTCTTTTTTCCATTCAACTCGAGTAATCCTCGCAATGAGGTAAGAATTTCACAGACATCTTTCCCTTTTTCCCATATTGCGTCAACAATTGTTTTTCGTAATCGTTCTCTCACCTCATGATCAATATAGGCAGAACAAACAACAATTTTCATCGAGCTATCTTTCTTGCGTTTTCTAAGAAGTTCTATCACTTCAAATCCATTAATTTCAGGCATTTTAAGGTCAATGATAACGAGATTGGGCTTCCTTTCTCCTATAAGAAGTAACCCTTCGTATCCATTATCTGAAGTGATCACATCTGCGTTTTCAAATTCTGAACAGATCGCTTCCTTCAGAAGAAGTGTGAAAGCGGAATCATCGTCGACAATTAAAAAAGTGATCTGTCGATCATCAATAAATAGAAATGGGACATCAGTACCAGCCTTCGTAAGGAATTTTTTAAGATCTCCAGGCCAAATACGATAATGACCCCCATAAGTTGTATAAGCTCGAAGGGCATCACGATAAATCCAATTCAAGACAGTTTTTTTACTTACCCCACATATTTTCGCAACGAGCCCAACATTCAACGGCCTTCTATAAACTGTATTGTGTTTTAACCCATTGAGATTCTGTCGATATTCAACCATAGCGTTGAGGTAGATTTATGAAGTTTACTTATTTTACCCAAATATAACCGCTATGGATAGATAATATAGTGATAACTATCACGGCATGATATGCACATCACATTGAAGTTAGTTGATAGAATCTCCTCCCATACAGCGAGGCGAGAATAAATATCTTTTCAGGGTTTATAAATTTTCAATAAACCATGCTCAATGTTGTATCTCGCTTTCACACACAAGATGAACTCGTTCAACTAAGATTTATTGGTAAGAAAACGGTTCCATGAACTGCCAATCGCCACTTAGTATGCTTCAGCATTGATCTCTTGGATCAGACTGAAAGTGATCAATCCAGTTCCGAGAACAACGAGTTTAGATTCTTGACCAAGATATGAAGGATAGAGTATTTCCTTGTTGTCGTTCAGAAAACTTCACCACCCTACTTCAGTCGTCAGAGAGTAATGCCTTGTTTCATGAGAGCTTCCCGGATGATTTTCACTGCCTCGTGGTGAGAGACGTGAAGACGGGAACCCGATTCAGCGACTGCCTGTTCTAGCGTTTCTTCACGCTTCTGAAGCCACCACCAGATGTGGTAGCCGAGCCTATTACGGTCGTTGGGTTCTTCAGTTGGAACCGTATTAACAGATGTATATGCAATGTTTTCTAAACTCTCCGCAGAAAACTTTTGTACTGTAGATGGTGGTTTTGTTGCCATGTATTCATTCCCATGATGAAAGATTGAATTTCAACACATTCATTTTTGAAATATAGTAATTTTCAGTTTCAATTCAGAATGTGGCATTCAGGATTTTTTAGCTTCACATCACTAAAGTCCTACTGAAATTGTTAGATAAAAATACCTGGGCAATCCCGGTTCATACACTGCATACCCATTACTCCTTCTCTCAGGGTTAATGTAAGCTGACGCAACATACTTGCGATCGGTGATATTTGAAATTCCCATGACGAGTTTCAGGTACGTTGAACCGACAATGATATGGCAGCGACGGATACGTGAACAATAGTATATGTTGGAATTTCATCAATGAAAAAGGCGGAGCGCCAGCCGTCTTATTGTCATCGAAAACACCGAGGTCGTTCTTCATCTTGTCTTAAATCTCTGACAGCAATGAACATATTTTAACACACATTGAGGAAATTACAGTATTTGGATATAAAATTGACGACCCTATTGATGGCACGCAGTTTGTAATTTACTAATATTGAGATGGTTCAAAATAAAAATTGAGGGAATTCGACAATGAGACAAATACTAATTTTGATGACACTTTATCTCATCTTTAATGGATTCACATATGCCTATCACATTGATCAGCCTCGTGTTGGCATTGAAATATTCTACTCATCACTTTCTCCTTACGGTGAGTGGATTGATTGTAATCTCGGTTATGTTTGGAGACCCCTACATATAGCTCATGGCTGGCGTCCATATTTATATGGTCGCTGGGTATGGACGAATTATGGATGGTATTGGGTATCGAATGAACCTTTTGGGTGGGCAACGTTTCACTACGGTCGTTGGCATTACGATGATTTTTATGGTTGGATTTGGATCCCAGATGACACATGGGGTCCAGCCTGGGTGGAATGGCGATATGATGATACCTATATTGGCTGGGCACCACTACCGCTACACGCAACGTTTAGCATTAACATTGGAATTACGCTAACAAATACTTGGATTGCCCCTATTCATTATTGGAGTTTTGTTTCTTGCAAGTATTTCACAACAGCAAGAATGGTCGATTATGTACAACCAATTGAACACAGCCGAAGAATTTTTGGCAGTACACGTGGTGTTGTAAATATCCACAGCGTCGGCGATCGTGTCATAAATAGTGGGGTTGATGTGAATATTATTGAACGTCGAAGTAATACAACTATTAGAAGAATGGATGTGGTTTCAAGTGACCGCGAAATCGGAGATCGAGTTGTTCGAGAAGCAAATCGTGATCATATAGCTGTTTATCGACCAAGACTCGATGGATCTACTCGAAGTGAGCGGTTAGTACCACCCAAAATTCGACGAGCCGATCGTCAAATTCCCCTGCTCATTGATAGAAATCAACGCAGAAACCGCGAAGATATTCAAAAACAAAGTGATGAACTCAGATATGATCAAAGAAAACCAATAAACATTCCTGATGATTCTGAACAACGTCGTTTCAATGATCGAATGATTTTTCGCCAAGACAGGAATCGGGAATCAACTCCGCAGATGGAACAGGTTCGTCCTCACAGACAAGATCGTGAGGAAATTAATAGAACAAACATTAATCGTCCACCAAAGGAACCCCAACGCGAGAAAAATTTCCGGCTGCAAGATTCTCAGAGAAAAACACAACGTAATACCATCAGACCAAATGATACCCAAAATCAGTCACGAGAAAGACAACAACACAAGGGGAATCGGCGACCGGACTGATTAAGAATAGTTATAAACTCCACCAATACGATACCTTCAGGAGCAATACATTCGCCGGTGGAATATTGAATGTATCGGAAAAATCTCGTCGAAATGAATTGAAATATTCACTATTACCCCCATTACGTGCTTGTGACCATACGAGATACAACGTGCTGCCGGGTGAATACTCCCAACGAAGAACAACGTTTGTGTTCAATGATTGTCTATTGAAGTCTGGATTACCAGTGTAGGTAACAGTATCAAACTCCGACGGTGATATTAACCTGCGAAATTTATCATAATGTCCCTTTGCGAGAAAGACCTGACTGTAAAACTGTAGTGTAAGCTCACGGGTGAACGTTATTGTACTCCTAAACGTTAAATTAAATTCGTTTGTGTTTCGGTCACCGAAAACGCTTGCTGTTGTCCCTCCAAGTGAAATGTTCTCTACCCACGCTTCTAAATGACGAACGATTCCATATTCAGATTCAAGTTCAATTTCCATCCACGATTCGGGTTTCAGTTCAACTCCAAGCTGTGTAGAAATCATTCCTCGAGATCGTTCACCACCAAAACTTTGCGCTAAGCTCACAATAACATTACTGCGAGAATCTGTAATAATTTGTATTCTTGCAAAATAATTCGCTGGTTTACGGTACAAACCATTTCCCCTTGTTTCACGATGATCATACAGTCCAGCATCGATACCGGTACCGAAACGCAAAAACCAATAATTTGTAAAC
>DASRUF010000083.1:0-5749 GCA_035655575.1 Bacteroidota bacterium
TATTACTAGGCTATCAAAGTTCTCAAAATAATTTTGCTCAAGTAAAAAAACAGCATTCCTCCAAACACGATCAGCGGTGTGATTCGATTTTCTGATCGATTGATTTCGGGAATCAAATCGCTGGCTCCGACGTACGTTGCCGCTCCCGCCGAGAACGCAAACGCAATTCCTACCGCTTTTTGATCGATACCTGAAATAAGCAATACTGTTATAACACCGAGCATGGTTGCTGCACCAATAGCCAATGATGCGAGAAACGCGTTGGTGCGAGACATATTTCCTGCGATCATGATTGAAGCCATTGTTAGTCCTTCAGGGATTTTGTGCAGCAGAATTGCTATAAAAACGAGTAGTCCGATAGAAAATTCATATTGCATTCCCGCAGAGATCGAGAGTCCATCAAAAAAAGCATGGATAAACAAACCGGAAAATGCAGCGGTGCTTGCAACACGCGAGACCATCACCTCGTGATGTGTTTCCTCTCCGAAGTGAAAATGCCCAACAAGCGTGTGTTCAAAAAAATGGAGAAGTCCGAATCCAATGAGTATGTACAGGGGAGCGGTTTCACCGAGAAAATGAAGACTTTCCGGAATCAATTCAAAAAAGACCAATGCGAGGAGAAACCCGGCACTCAGGGCAATAAGATATTCCTGCACTCTCTTGGGCCACTCCTTACGCAGGATGATGAGCGTTCCTCCAAGGATTTCTGCTGCTGCTGCGATCAGTCCAAAGAGGATGATGGTGAACATTCGGAGAGAATCAGAATTTGCTGTAGGGGGTTTTCAGATACTGTTCAGCTTGTGCGTGCGTATCCTGATAGTCGTCCATTTTCATTACCTTCTTGTATTGTAAAATGGCGAGATCACGTTTGATTTGAAGGTCATAGATCATCCCAATCTTCATATTTGCCATCGTCATAAATCCTGTGGGGTCATCCTTATCGAGAGTACGGGAAAGCTCATCACAACGGTACAAATGTTGAAGTGCAGAGTCATAGTTTTTGAAATTCATATCATAGAGACCAAGGTAATACTGTGTTTCCCGCTCGATAAGGTCGCCGTAACCGAATTGTTTTTCCTGCACGCGTTGGAGAATGTTCTGGAAAATAGGTTTCATTTCATTCCAGTTTCCGAGTGCGACATGGCATCGACCCACATATTTGTGGAAGATAAAATTATTCGGATATTTCTGATGGAGTTTTAATGCGAGGGGCAAAGCTTCGGTATACTTTTTTTCAAAATTGTAGAGGAGCTGGATCAGAAAATATGTCGCCTCAATATTTGCGTACGATGCTTTTTCAGATGCAAGCCGAAGTTGAGCAATTCCTTTTTGTCTATCGCCCTTTGGAAAGAATACCATTAACGGTTTGACGAGTGGGTATTTTTCGGGGACGGCTTCCGCATAATAGTTGTAAATTCCGGTACCTAAAAGGATGTCGTAGTTTTTTGCATCGAGCTTCGATGCTTGTTGAACGATCGGGAGTGCGATGCGGCCATCGTTTGCGGCATTCAGCCAGTCTTGACGATTGCCATGCAGTCTTCCGCGGAAGCCCACCGCTCCACCTTTGAAGAACAGGGCAGTGAGATCATCCTCGTTCTCCTCAAGGCGTTTGTCACATATATCGATGACTTTTTCAAGTAAGGAAAGGAATCGCTCATCGTTAGAAGTATTGTCGATATCGGCTATGATCTTCCACCATTCTACCATTGCGAGGAAAAATGTTCCTGCTGGATGATCGGGTCTTAATTGAAGAACTTGATGAAATTCCGCCCGTGCACTATCGAATGATAAATTATAGACGTAATCGATCCCTTTTTGGATGTGGGAATGGATCGTGGGGTCATCGATCCACTGTGATGAACAAATGCTCGATGATCCAACGATGAAAACAACAAGGAGAGTGTGACGAAAATATTGAACCGACAACGCAATTACTTCAATGATTTACCGATATCTTCGACGGCAATTAAGCGAATGCCGCTACGGGTGTAGATTTTTCCTTTGACGAATGATTTAATTCCGAGATAAGGACTGATCGTTTGGATGAACGCTGTATCCTGACTTCCAGTCGTGAGGAGATAGATTTTGTTCGTTCCTTTTTCCAGCATAGCAAACGCACCGCCTTTTTTCACGTTATCGATTGCAATTTCTTTTCCTGCGGGACTTGTTGGCTTAATCGCTTCCTTAACATAGGATGTCAGTTCAATAATCTCTCCATGCACGGTTACCGTTTTTTTTTGCCCAGAGGACATCCCGACAATCGAGAGGATGAGTGCACAACAAATCCCTATGATGCGAGAATATCGTTTGGTCATTGTTCATTCTCCTTTGGTCTATAATATTCACTCACTCGTTTTGAATATGGATTATAAGCTACGGTCTGATATGAGATTTGAACTGTGAGATACTGGTCGGGTGATGTTCCCCAGAGCAGGCGATTCGTAGGTGTATTGCGAAGTGCCAAAATACGTCCGTAATTTCCGTCCTGTCCCTTGAAGTAATAAATACGTGAACTGCCAACTGTCACGGAATCGAACTGGAGAGATGTTAATGTGTATGTGAAGGTGTCAGGTGGTGCTATCTGGGGATTATTGAGATTCGCAGCTTCGCGTATTACTGTGGAGAAGCGTGTAATTCTTCTTCCCGCCCGAAATAGATGTGAACTATTCAATGAAACTGCATTACTATCCTCGGTTTTAACATAGACATCGATGAGTGCAGTATCTGCCCCGATAACTGAAACGGTGTTTGGACCACTTGTGGCTGTGTCAAAGAAAATAAGCCCGCTTGGAATGTTTGTAGGACTTGAAGTTTCATAAACTTTAATAGGCAATGTGCCCTCGGTCTCCAATCTCCGTGCAGGCGACCATTTCAAGGTTCTTGCTTGACTGTTTGTATAGTTTTGTGAATTTGGATCTGCAGTTGATATAATTTCGAATGTATAAATTACACCTTCGGTAAGTGACCCAACAATTTCTGATGTATCACCTTTTGCTGCACTAACCGTGGTCGCGGTAGAGCCATCGGGATTCTTTACAGTAATTTGATAGCCAGTCATATCAATAAGATTTTCACTTGTCGAGGCAGCCCACGCCAAACCAACTGAGGTTAGGCTTGCAGAATAGGCTTTAAAATTTAGTACCGATTTTAATTTTGTCTTTGTGCCAACCGGACCTATGGTTTCATCCTTTTTACAACCCTCCATGCTAAGAAAGTAAACAGGGAGAGCAATGACAAGTAAATTGGTAATGAGACTGCGTACATTGAATTTTTTCATAGATACCTCCGACTGCGATAGATCATGTTGAATTCACACGTTATTGTTTAAGTTTTTTTGTAAGATAATCAAGAAGCTGAACACTCGCAACTCGTTCCTGGATCATGGAGTCCCGTTCCCGCACAGTAACTGTTTGATCCTGAAGAGTTTGAGAATCAACGGTAATGCAAAAAGGTGTACCGATTTCATCCTGGCGTCGGTAACGTCGACCAACAGCCCCACTGTCATCGTAGAACACTCTCAGATGAGTGCGAAGTTCTTGTTCAATATTTTTGGCAATTTCAGGCATGCCATCACGATTCACAAGCGGGAAAATACTCACCTTGATAGGTGCAAGCTTTGGATGAAATTTCATGACAACTCGTGTTTCCATTTTTCCCTCGGCTGTAGGAGCTTCTTCTTCCGCATAAGCATCAACGAGAAATGCCATGAACGATCGGCTCGCTCCCGCGGATGTCTCGATGATATAGGGGATAAATTTTTCTTTTGTCTCTTCATCGAAGAACTTCAGGCTCTTTCCAGAAAATTCTTCATGCCGCGTGAGATCGTAATCTGTGCGATTGTGAATCCCCTCGATTTCACCCCAGCCGAACGGGAATTCGTATTCGATGTCATAGGCATCTCTGGCGTAGTGGGCGAGATGTTTCCCTTCGTGCCGTTGAAAACGCAATTTCTCCTGTTTCATTCCAAGATAGAGGAACCACTGCATCCGTTGCTCTCGCCAATATTCGAACCACCGCTCATCTGTGCCGGGTTTCACGAAGTATTGCATCTCCATTTGTTCAAATTCACGTGTGCGGAAAAGGAAGTTCTTCGTATTGATTTCATTGCGAAATGCCTTCCCAATCTGAGCGATACCAAAGGGAAGTTTCTGTCGAGATGACGATTGAACATTAAGGAAGTTGACGAAGATACCTTGTGCAGTTTCCGGTCTCAAGTAAACTACGTTGCTTGAATCTTCCACTGGACCGATAAACGTTTTGAACATTAGATTGAATTTGCGCGTTTCGGTGAACTCTGTGCTACCACAATTGGGGGTAGGGCAAATATGAATTATTTTGATTTTTTCAGAATGGCAACGCGGGCAAGTTTTTTGGTGCTCAATGGTATTAAGAATTTGTTGAATTTCTTCGTCGCCAAATAATTTCCTTATCTTGCGTTTCTCATCGGAATTCAAGGAGTAACCGATTTTCAAACCACAGTTATCACAAATTAGTACTGGAGTTAACATATCTTCACGGTACCGAGATTTACATTTTTTACAATCCACCATCGGATCGGTGAAGTTCTCGACGTGACCAGACGCTTCCCAGACACGAGGATGCATAAGGATGGCAGCATCAATTCCAACGACATCCTCACGGTACGTCATGAGCTTCCACCACTCATCTTTGATGTTTCGCAGAAGATCAACGCCAAGTGGTCCGTAATCCCATGCCCCATTAAGTCCACCGTAGATTTCAGAAGATTGGAAAACAAATCCTCGTCGTTTACAAAGCGAGACGAGTTTTTCCATAAGAGCTGTTTTATTCTGTTTTAATGCTGTGCTATTAGATGTTTTCGAGCTGATGAGCAATCTCCTTTCGTTTCAAGTTATCTTTGAATTTTAAAATTATCGTTTGGACTACATACCCCTGTAGTTTGAGATGGATAACCGTTGTGTTGTCTTTTGAATTCTCGGTTGCTATGGCGCGTCCTTCATAGCGATGTGCCATAGAATTGAATGCGACGTTCATCATCACCGGTGCAAGGTCATGCGGGATTGATACAGTTCGCTCAACCCGTACATGATCTTTATATGGTATCATGATTTTCTTTTTTCGTATCCAATTCTTTTCGATCCCAAAGCGCACAAGTACCGAATTGACTTCTTCATCGAACTCTTTGAGTAGTTTCGTCGAACTGGATTGCTCCAGTGTCTGGACTGGACTGACTTGAGTATCATTCGATAGATACAACGTGATGGCGCCAATGGTAAGTACAATCGAGATGGCGACACGAACGATAATGGATCTGTTTAAAAAATATGCGGGTTTCATTTCCCTTTAAAATTAGGTGTCCGTTTTTCTAAAAATGCGCTAATTCCTTCCTTCGCATCTTCAGTACTACAGCTTTCACCAAACAGACCCGCCTCAATTGTTAATCCTTCGCTGAGCGGCATTTCCCAAGCTGCATTAATTGCTTTCAATGACATACGAATTGCCAGTTGACTCTTACTGATAATATTTTTTGCAATTGATTCAGCAGTTTTGAGCAACTCCTCTAGAGGAACAACTTTAATGACAAGACCGATTCTTAACGCTTCATTTGCATCGATTTGGTTTCCAGTGAGAATCATTTCCATTGCTCTGCCTGCTCCTATTAATCTTGCAAGACGTTGTGTTCCGCCATAACCCGGGATGACACCTAAATTTACTTCTGGTTGTCCGAATTTTGCATTACTTGACGCGATGCGTATATGACATGCGAGAG
>DASRUF010000084.1:0-20940 GCA_035655575.1 Bacteroidota bacterium
CTTATATTGTTTCCGTATAACACGCATGGCATCCGCCCTCACAACTTATCCATGGGGCTTTTGACGCCTCGGCCTCCGCGATTCAATATCACTGTTTAGGCTTATCATGCCAATGACCATGTTCAGGAGACCATACCTTCCCTTCAGGAACAGGACCCGCAGGTTGAGGGATATTTTGTAGTGTGTTGGTACCTGAAATATTATGCCAGTGACCATGTTCTGCAGACCATACTTTTCCGGGCGGTGGAGGACCGGGTGGTTGCTGGGATGGAGTACCAGCTTGTGGATTTGTTGTAGTTGTTTGAGGTTGTGGGGTCGCTCCAACAGGAGAAGGTAGCTCATTTCCAGTTACGTCATGCCAATGGCCATGTTCGGGTGACCACACTTTGCCAGGCGGCGCTGTCGTACCGTTCGTGAAAGCCAGTTTTGCTATGACGATCGTGATTATTACTCCGATGACAAAATACGCTATTCTGTTTCTATCTTTTTTTCTTTTACAGCAATCACGATATTTTTTCTTACTGCCACACGGGCAAGGATCATTGGGATTAATTTTCATTTTAAATACCTATTTGATGTTCGATTATCTTACGGTCTATCCTATCGAATTTCATGTAGCATATGAGAACTTAATTCTCGGTGACGAGTATGAATAGATCGATTCTACTCATTGCTAATTGAAAGAAGCTCGATTTCAAAAATTAAAGTTGCGTTCGGTCCGATAATTTTCCCCGTACCTTGAGGACCATAGGCAAGGTCTGATGGAATAAATAACTGCCATTTTGATCCCACAGACATTAATTGTAACGCTTCCGACCAACCCTTTATGAAACCATTGACTGGATGTGTTGTTGGCGTACCCCTTTTCAATGAACTATCAAATTCAGTCTTGTCGATCAAGGTTCCGACATAATGAACAACGACTTTATCGGTCGCTTTGGGTTGCGGACCGTTACCAGCTACCAGTATTTTATATTGCAATCCACCCGCAGTGGTTTTGACACCTTCTTGTGTTTTGTTATGTTCCAGAAAAGCGTCCCCCTCTTTTTTATTTTTTTCCCCAATTGCTTTTACTCTATCCTGTCGAAGTTTGAGCATAACAGATTGAGCATCCTGTTCCGAAATAGTTGTTGGTTTTCCCGCACTCACATCGCTGATTGCACGCGCAAGTGTTGTTGGATTTATTTCAATAGATTGATTTTTTAGATTTTTTCCTATATCGAGTCCGATGCAATAACTAATCGTATCGGTCCATGTTTTTAATTCGGTGTTCTCTTGAGAGTTACTTCTGGTGATACTGAGTCCGATATAGAGGATGAAAAAGCAGGTCGATTTCATGAAAACCCCAATTTAGAATGAAATTAAAAAATACAATAAACTTGTAAATGATACGGTTTAAATCCCCAGATTCCAAATTCATCAATGATACAATTCTTATCTTCCGACCTCTTCTGTAATGCGTTCGCGAAGCTTTACAGGTGAGCTGTGACGGCGTGCCATTTTTAAATTCAACATTTCGACGAGAACAGAGAATGCCATAGCGAAGTAGATATATCCCTTCGGAATATGTTGATCAAATCCCTCGGCAATTAAACTCACGCCGATGAGCAATAAGAAGCTTAATGCCAACATCTTGACCGTAGGATGACGATGCACAAAATTACTGATTGAGCCCGCAGAAATCATCATGATAACCACCGAGATAATCACGGCAGAGATCATAATTCCTAATCGGTCGGTCATTCCAACCGCAGTGATAACTGAATCGAGCGAAAAGACAATATCGAGAATGAGGATTTGAATGATAACACTCCAGAACGAAACTCGCGCAGAAGCAGATCGATTATGTTCCTCACCTTCTAATTTCTCGTGTATCTCGAATGTGGCTTTTCCCAGTAGAAATAGACCGCCGATAATGAGAATGATATCCCTTCCAGAAATATCGTTGTTGAAAATGGTGAATAACGGTTCTGTCAATCTCATCATCCACGTTATCGAGAAAAGAAGGAGGATGCGAGTGAGCATGGCGGCAGCCAGACCGACTGTTCTGGCTTTTGGTTGTCTGTCCGCAGGAAGCTTACCTGCAAGAATCGAGATGAAAATAATGTTGTCGATGCCGAGGATAATTTCAAGCGAGGTGAGTGTTAAAAGAGCGATCCAAATCTGAGGGTCTGTAAGCCACTGCATAGAATTCTCCTTTTTAATAATGACCTAATTGGTGAAAACATAAACAAAAGTTCATTTGAAATCAATCATTGTTGACATCTCTCTTGGAATCTCCTATATTGCTGATGTTTTATAATAAAAAAGAATCAGGAGAATTTTGATAGAACGTCACATATCCAACTAAGCAATGCTTAATTACATTTGGCTTGCACTAATTGTGATTGGGATTTCTGTAGCAGTCTGGAATGATCTTTCAGGACCCTCCTATCCAACAGCAAACACCCCACTTCCAACTCTCAATAAAGTCACAAATGATGGAATAGTCAACTCAGCGAAGACTGCTATCACTCTCGCTATTGGATTGATAGGTATTATGTCGCTCTGGCTTGGGATCATGAAGATTGCAGAACAATCTGGCTTAGTTGCGCAGCTCGCAAGTGTGCTCAAGCCAATCACGACACGCTTGTTTCCTGATGTCCCAGCCGATCACCCTGCGATGGGGGCGATGATCATGAACATCGCTGCCAACATGTTAGGACTTGCCAATGCAGCCACTCCGCTTGGACTCAAAGCTATGGAGGAACTCAACAAGCTCAACAAGAAACTCGGTACCGCGACTGATGCCATGTGTACATTTCTCGTCATTAATACAAGCAATGTTCAGCTCATTCCCGCCACAGTTATTGCAATCCGTGCAGCGTCTGGCTCTGCTAATCCAACAGAAATTCTTGGGCCCGTAATAGTAGCTACAACTGTAAACACAATTGTCGGGGTCGCTACAGTGAAGCTATTAGCAAGGCTTCCTGTGTTTAAACGCGGGCTTCAATTGGAGAAATAAAAGTGATGGAAACGTTAGTCAACATTATGGGATTGATTTCCGTTCTTGCAATCCCAGCACTTGTTTTCTTTATCATCATTTATGGCGCAATTAAAAAAGTAAAAATCTATGAAGCGTTCGTTGAGGGGGCAAAAGAAGGATTCAATGTTGGCGTGAGAATCATTCCCTATCTTGTGGCGATGCTTGTAGCAATTGGTATTTTCCGAGCTGGAGGTGCGATGGAGATTCTTGCTTCGATTCTTTCGCCAATTACTAATCTCATCGGTATGCCAGCTGAAGCCTTACCGATGGCGATTATGCGACCGCTTTCAGGGAGCGGCGGGTTGGGAGTGATGTCGGAAATTTTCAAGACACATGGACCTGATTCTCTTATTGGCAAAATGGTCTCGGTAATGATGGGAAGCGGTGAAACAACGTTTTACGTGCTTGCCGTATATTTTGGTTCGGTGAGTGTTTCCAAGACGAGACAAGCCGTTCCTGCTGGTATTGTTGCAGATATTGTTGGCATCCTCATGTCGGTGTGGCTGGTAAATCTCATCTTTGGGTGAAGGTGCTTGATTTTCAATCACTTCTTCCATATATTTTGCAACTAATAAATCCATACGAATTGAACGTATCTCAATCGAGACGCTGGCTCACTATACAGAATCAATGAATGTCTTGAACAAGCTCATCGTTGCAACTCTGCCCGTTATTCCGAAGCCAGTCGTTCGCCAATTTGCCAATCGCTATATTGCGGGAGAAGAAATCTCGGACGCAATCCGAGTAGTCAAGCAACTCAACGATCAAAGCATTATGGCAACGCTTGACGTTCTTGGAGAAGATATTCATCAACGAGAGCAGGCAATTGAAGCACGAGATATCATTCTCCATGTCCTTGAGGCTATAGATAAAGAACACCTCGATTCCAATGTCTCCATTAAACTTACCCAAGTTGGCCTAAAGCTCGATAAGCACTTCTGCTTTGAAAATGTGCAGGCTATCGTTCGAAGGGCAAAAGAATTGAATAATTTTATCCGCATAGATATGGAAGATTCTTCATGTACTAGTAATACTATTTGGATTTACCGAGAACTTCGAAAAGAGTATAACAATGTCGGTATTGTCTTGCAAGCATATCTCAAACGCACACTCAGCGATGCGGATGCAATGATACGTGATGGGTTGAAGTATTTTCGACTTTGTAAAGGTATATATATAGAGCCGGAGGAAATCGCCTTCAAGTCACGTAAGGAAATTAATCGGAATTTCATTATCGTGCTTGAATCCATGTTTCGACAGAAAGCGTATGTCGGCATTGCCACCCATGACACTGAACTCATTGATGAAGCATGTACGATGGTCAACAAGATGCATCTCAAAAAATCGGATTATGAATTTCAAATGTTACTCGGTGTGCGTCCCGATCTGCGTGAGAAAATCCTTCGCGCTGGGCATCGACTGCGTATCTATGTGCCATTCGGGAAGCAGTGGTATCAATATTCTATTCGGCGATTCAAGGAGAATCCCCAGATCGCTGGGTATGTCTTCAAAGCGCTTTTTACCCGAAATCAACTAAATTAATTTCAAACCTTAAGCCACAATTTGAGGAGTTCTCTATGGCAGAAATAACTAATAAATCCTCCGTCAGCGTTCAACCGTTCATTCCCGCGGATAAGATTATTCCTGAGTTCACCATGCGCGCCATTATTCTTGGCGCTCTCTTTGGAATTCTCTTCGGCGCCGCTACCGTGTACATAGCCCTACGCGCCGGGCTCACTGTGTCTGCCTCAATCCCGATCGCTGTGCTGGCAATCTCCCTCGGCAGAAAATTTTTGAAGACAAC
Organism: Bacteroidota bacterium; assembly: GCA_035655575.1. Lineage (GTDB taxonomy): Bacteria > Bacteroidota > Ignavibacteria > UBA10030 > SZUA-254 > DASRUF01. The sequence goes on from DASRUF010000084.1 coordinate 4,830, forward strand.
AATATTAGAAAATAACATTATCCAGACATGTGGATCTGCCGGAGAGTCGATCGCGGCCGGCGTCGTGTTCACATTGCCGGGATTTTTATTTCTTACCGCCAGCGGAGAATCCGATTACTTTAACTACTGGACAATTCTTATCATCGCGATGTTTGGGGGGTTGCTCGGTACATTGATGATGGTGCCTTTGCGCAGATCCCTGATTGTGAATGAACATCATAATCTGCCATACCCAGAAGGTACAGCATGCGCTTCGGTTCTGGTGGCTGGAGAAAAAGGTGGTGATTTCGCGAAAACAGCATATCAAGGTTTGGCGTTTTCCAGCATTTACGCGGTTATACAAACTGTGTTTAACATTATTTCAATTACACCCGGTTATGTGACACAGCAGGTAAATAAATATTTTCCCTCTGCCACCGTAAATGCAACCATTACACCGGAATATATGGGCGTCGGATATATCATCGGTCCGAGAATCGCAGGGGTACTTGTCGCAGGTGGTGTGTTGGGATGGTTAGGGTTAATACCCCTCCTTGCGTCTCTCGTCCCAACCACAGTTATTGCAGAACAACTTGTTAAACTGGGTTATCTTGCAAATATAACAAGTTCAGGTGGACCTGGCGGCTGGGATCCCGCAACTCAGACATTTGCAAATACCGCAACGGCGGTGTATCGTGCATACGTTCGACAGATTGGAGCAGGAGCAGTCGCCGCTGGAGGATTTATTACCCTTTTGAAAACTCTTCCGACAATCATTGCCTCGTTCAAAGCAAGTGTTGCCTCACTCAAGGAGAAAAAAGCAGGAAGCTCGATTCTTCGAACAGAAAACGATCTTTCTTTTAAAACGGTTATCGGTGGCAGTATCGGTTTAGTTGCATTATTGGCGTTCATTCCAGTTATTCCCGGAGATTCAGTATTCAGTAAACTCCTGCTGGGTGTTCTGGTGATCATCTTCGGTTTCTTCTTCGTTACTGTATCCAGCAGAATCGTTGGTATTATTGGGTCAAGTTCAAATCCTATCTCTGGAATGACCATTGCCACATTGATGGGAACAAGTTTGGTATTTATCGCTGTGGGTTGGACAGGAAGCTTTTATGAACCGATGGCTCTTGTTGTCGGAAGCATGATTTGTGTTGCTGCGGCGAATGCCGGTGCAACCAGCCAAGACCTCAAAACGGGATTCCTCGTTGGTGCAACACCAAGATATCAGCAAATCAGTCTCTTTGTGGGTGCTGTCGTTTCTTCGATTGTTATCGGTGCGACAGTAAAATTTCTCGACACACCAACATCTGAAATGGTTTCTCAGGGATTGACGCACGCCATCGGAAGTGATAAATTCCCCGCACCGCAGGGCACATTGATGGCAACATTGATCAGGGGTTTACTTTCGTTCAATCTCGACTGGCAGTTTGTGCTTGTCGGCGTCTTTATAGCAGTAACAGTGGAACTATGTGGTGTCAAATCGTTATCATTCGCCGTTGGTGCGTACTTACCGCTGTCAACCACGCTTCCGATTTTTGTCGGGGGCGCAATCAAAGGTATCGCAGATTGGCGAGCAAAGAAAAAGGGTGAGCACCTTGAAGAGAGTGAACTAAGCACGGGCAGTCTATTTGCTACGGGACTTGTCGCGGGCGGTGCATTACTTGGTGTGATTATCGCACTTATTGCTGCGACTGAGGCTGGTGGAAACTTCCTTACAAAGATCAACGTGGGTCCTGCGATCGTTGAAACACTCGGGCAATCTGGGTACGATATTCTCGGCGTGCTGTGTTTCGTAATTATGGGTATTGTAACTTTTAGGGTAGCACGTAAACCTCAGAAATCAGTATAACCTCCCAAAGGAACGCTGAAGGAATGAAAGGAGAAAACTTTGTCTGAAGCAATTCGAGGATTGAAGCCAGAACTCGTCTGGAAATATTTTGCTGAAATCTCACGTATCCCTCGCGGCTCCAAAAATGAACGAGCGATCGCCGAGTATGTCATCGATAGGGCAAAACGATTAGGACTTGTTGCTAAGCAGGATAAAGCAGGAAACGTGATCGTGAAAAAACCTGCTCATCCGTTGTACACGCACGTAAGAAGCATCGCCTTGCAAGGGCATCTCGATATGGTGTGTGAGAAAAATGCCGATACGGTTCATGATTTTACGAAAGACCCCATTGATCTTATCCGCAAAGGCAATGTGATTATGGCGAATGGCACAACGCTCGGCGCAGACAACGGCATTGCTGTTGCAACAAATCTCGCAATCATGGAAGACAAAACAATTGAGCACGGTCCGTTAGAACTCCTGTTCACGGTTGATGAAGAGACGGGCTTAACAGGTGCACAAAATCTCGAGAGTGATTTTCTTGAAAGCAAGACTTTGATGAACCTCGACTCTGAAGAAGAAGGGGTGCTGTATGTAGGATGTTCGGGAGGAAGAGATACATTGGCAACATTCAGTGTATCATTTGAGAACGCCCCGAAAAACACTATTGCTGCATTATTAAATGTAAAAGGATTAAAAGGCGGTCACTCCGGATTGGAGATCGACAAGAACAGAGGCAATGCAATCAAGATTCTCAACCGCGCGCTCCTACGACTGAACGAGCTTGGAATAAGACTATCGAGCATTGAGGGAGGCAACAAACGCAATGCTATCCCACGTGAATGTAAAGCACTTGTGTTTGTCCCAAAAGCTAAGTTGGCTGAAGCTCACCGTATTGTGGATGGGGTGCAGGAAACAATCAAAGCAGAGATTCTATCTGCTGATCCTGATTTTGTGATTTTGCTAACTGAAACCTCTGTGGGAAAAATCGTCAAAGTTATGAAGAAAGCACAACAGATTCAGCTTTGTAGTGCTATCTCTGCACTCCCGCGCGGTGTGGTGAAGATGAGCTCAGATATTGTTGGGCTTGTGGAGACATCAACTAATGTTGCTGTCATCAGCACGACAAAGAAAGCTGTTGTAATTGCGACGAGTCAGCGAAGTTCCATCGCCTCAGAGTTAGATGAAGCAGTAGATACGATAAGCTCTATCTTTCGGCTTGCGGGTGCTAAGGTTAAATCTACAGACGGTTATCCCGGATGGAAGCCGAATCTTGAATCAAAAATCCTGAAGGTTGCTAAAGAATCTTACAGACAGCTTTATGGTAAAGAGCCTGCTGTGAAAGCCATCCATGCCGGACTTGAGTGCGGCATTATAGGAGAAAAATTTCCGGGAATAGACATGGTCTCCTTTGGTCCTACACTTGAGGGTGTTCACTCACCCGATGAAAAGATTTACATCGATACAGTAGAAAAGTATTGGAGGTTTTTGTTAGCGATTTTGAAGAATGTGAATTGACAAATCCAAAGGTACACTTCTAATTCTACTTTGCTTTCTTCACCACAGTTCGATAATATTCGCACACACCCATGACGGGACACATTGTGCATTTCGGATTCGTCGGGCGGCAAATTTCTCTTCCTAAGTAGGTCAAACTCATACCCAGTAGACGCCAGTACTTTTGAGGAACGGCTTCCATCAACTGCTTCTCAATTTTTTCTGGATTGGTTCCTTGAGCAATACTCAAGCGAGGTGCAACCCGCAGCACGTGAAGGTCAACAATGATCCCTTCCATCTCTACGCCCATTTCACTCATAATCACATTGGCAGATTTTCTTCCGATTCCTTTGAGCGAGGTTAATCCCTCCATCGTTAGAGGAATGTTTTTGTCATCGCCAACTTGTTGAGCAAGATTCACAAGCCATTGAGCTTTATTGCCGAAATTTGTCACTGTTCCGACATACGGAAACAAATCTTCGGGCTTGGTAGTTTTTAGATTTGTGATTGACTGATACTTCTCAAAAAATTTTGGTGAGAGTTCATTGATATGTTTATCTGAGTCCCTTGCGGAAAGGATGACAACAACGACGAGTTGGTAGAGATTCTTGTGCTTGAGCGGGTGTTTCTTGCCCGCATACATTTTGAACAAAGGCTTGAGTGCTTCAAGCCAATTTATTTTTGCCATACTACTCCTCGTTGAATACGATGTTAAGTTTAATGTTGTCTATTGTATCAAGAAAAGTACAAAGAATCAACTGTAATGTATTCTTGATATCAATGCGCTGGATATCAATGCACTGGAACTGAATCAGTTGCTTCCCGTCGATTTTTTCCCTAAATTTAACATAATTTTTGTACCACGCCGTTTCGTTTTTAGAACGAGGTGGCGTTTGTGGTCTAAATTCGGTAGATATTTCAATTTCACATCGTCGTGTTCGAGGATCTCAGTAGAAAATTAGAACTTGTATTTAAAAAGCTTCGTGGTCAGGGCAAGATCACTGAAGCCAATATTACAGAATCTCTCCGGGAGGTAAGACTGGTTCTTCTTGATGCTGATGTTAATTATAAAGTCGTTAAGCAATTTATTGACGATGTACACAAGCGATCAATAGGTCATGAGATTTTCCAGAGTATCACACCGGGACAGCTCATTGTAAAGATCATTCATGACGAATTGGTGAAATTAATGGGTTCAGCCACGGCAGAGATTAATTTTTCGCAAATGCCTCCTACTGTCATCATGGTTGCTGGATTACAAGGCTCAGGCAAAACGACATTTTGTGCTAAGCTTTCAAACTACTTATTGCAAAAGGGTCGTTATCCTTTTTTAGTTGCTGCCGATGTCCACCGTCCAGCAGCTATCGATCAGCTCGAGTTATTGGGGAAACAAATACAAGTTCCAGTATTTTCTGATCGGAATAATGGCGCTGTAGCGATTGCAGAACAATCGTTGGAACATGCGCGCAGGGCTGCCCGTGATGTTGTCATCATTGATACGGCAGGAAGAATGCATGTCGACGAAGAAATGATGCGCGAAGTCGAGATGATTAAAGTAAAAGTCGATCCGCATGAGATTCTCTTCGTAGTAGATTCAATGACTGGCCAAGATGCCGTTAACACAGCGAAGGCATTTCATGATCGATTGGATTTTGATGGTGTTGTATTGACGAAGCTTGACGGTGATTCACGAGGCGGTGCTGCGCTCTCGATCCGTGCGATAGTGAATAAACCGATCAAATTTGTTGGTGTGGGAGAGAAGTTAGATGCGCTTGAGGTGTTTCATCCCGACCGAATGGCATCGAGAATTCTTGGGATGGGGGACATCGTGACGTTGGTTGAAAAAGCACAGCGTCAATTCGACGATATAAAAGCAGAGCAATTTGAGGCAAAGCTTCGAAAGGCTCAATTTACATTCGAAGATTTTTTAGAGCAACTGCGTGAAATTAAAAAGATGGGATCGCTTCAGCAGCTGCTGGGGATGATTCCCGGTGTCAACCGACTTACAGCACAAGCGAACATAGATGATAATGCACTCGTGCATGTGGAAGCGATAATCCAATCGATGACGAGAGAGGAACGTTTTAAGCCTCATATCATTAACGGAACTCGTCGTCGTCGAATTGCAAACGGAAGCGGAACATCGGTACAAGAAGTCAACAAAGTTTTGAAGCAATTTGGTGAGATGCAGAAAATGATGAAGACGATTTCGAAGGGAAAGATGCCAAGAATGCTTCAAGGGATGCATGTTTAAATTTAAAAGTTGAATAAAAAAATGATCAATCTATTTCATCGGAAGGAGTTATAAACATTGGTTAAGTTGCGGTTACGGCGGGTAGGTAAGAAAAAACACCCTATATATAAAATCGTGGTCACGGATTCGACTGCATCTCGTGATGGCAAATACATCGAATCAATTGGACAATATAATTCACTTGTGGAACCAATTGCGATTATAGTAAATGAGACGCGGTTGTTCTGGTGGTTGAAACGCGGAGCTCAACCGACTGATACACTGCGAAGTCTTTTGAGGCGTAAGGGGTTATGGTTAAAATGGAGCCTTGTGAAAAGAGGTGCTGATGAAGAAACCATGACAACTGAGCTCGACAAGTGGCAGTTACTTCAAGCTGATAAATTACGACGTGAATCAGAGAAAAAAACTCGACGCAAAGTTGCTAAAAAGAAAAAGTCTGCAATTGAGGCTGCCCCTGTTTCTGCAACTCCGGCTCCTGCTACAGAGCCAGTGACAGCACCAACGACGTGAGACAGTGTGTTCTCGCGATAAGAGTGAATCAAGTTTTTTTTAAATTGTATCACTATATTCATAATTCTGATTGTTCTCAGGATCATTAACTAATTGACAGAACCACAAAGCACTAGGCACTGATGAGTTCATCAGTATATTGAAATTAGTCGGTTCAACTGCATCTTAGGAGGAACCATGAAAGAATTTATTGAATACATCGCGAAGCAACTTGTAGATCAACCCGATCAGGTAACGGTGGAGGAGGAGAACCAGGAAGATAGAGTTGTTCATAAATTGAAAGTCGCTCAAAACGATATCGGTAAAATTATAGGTAAAAAGGGTAGAACCGCGTTCGCTTTGCGTACGCTGGTAGCAGCAGTTGGTAAAAAGGCTGGTAAAAAAGCTTTACTTGAAATCGTGGATTAAAAAATGTTGAGGGTATTGTCCTTCAACGATCAGAGACGGTGCAATTGTACGTTATTGGAAAAGTTGTTGGCTGTTTTGGGGTGTCTGGCTATGTGAAGGTTCAACCGATAACACATTCAGTCAATCGATTTGTTCATATGAAGAATGTGTTTATTGGTAGCTCGGAGGATCAGAGCCTACTCTATGAGATTGAAGACATGAGAATAACAGATGAGACGGTGTTCATAAAATTTTCCACCGTCAACGACCGTTCCTTAGCTGAAAAGTGTAAAGGTAAGTTCCTTTTTGTCACTGAAGACAAAGTGCTACAACCTCGCAAGGGTTCATATTTTATCCATGATATTGTCGATTGTTGTGTGTGGTCAAATGATGGTAATTTTTTAGGAACCGTTATCGGTGTGATAAAACTGTCTGCATATGATCTCTGGGAAATTAGGAATGGTCAAAAAGATTATTTAATTCCGGCAGTAAAAAATTTCGTTCAGAAAGTTGACGTCTTGAACAAGAAGATAACAATAAGAGTACTGGAGGGTATGATTGAGGAGTAGCGGGTCGTGATGAGCATGATGAGAATCGATATAGTCACCGGGTTTCCGAAGATTGTTCGAGGACCGCTGAACGAGAGTATCATTCGGCAGGCGAAGAAGAAAAAGGTAATTCAAATACGTGTGCATAATTTACGGGATTATGCCCATGATAAACATAAGACCATCGATGATACACCTTATGGTGGCGGTGCGGGAATGATTCTAAAACCCGAGCCAATTTTTGAGTGTATCGAAAAATTACAATCGAAACGCTTGTACGATGAGATCATTTACTTAACCGCGGATGGAGTTTTGTTCAATCAAGAGATAGCCAATCAACTGTCATTGAAGCGAAATCTTCTACTGCTTTGTGGACATTACAAGGGCATCGACGATCGTGTCCGCCAACGACTGGTGACCAAGGAGTTATCAATTGGCGACTATGTGCTAACAGGTGGTGAAGTTGCAGCTCTTGTAGTCGTCGACGCGATTGTGCGGTTGATACCGGGTGTTGTTGGTGATGGTGAGTCGTTATTAACAGATTCATTTCAGGATAATTTATTAGATGCGCCATCATTTACGAGACCTCAAGAGTTTAGGTCTATGGAAGTTCCGGAAGTACTTCTTTCGGGCGACCACGGTGCGATTGAACGTTGGCGGCACAAGGAGAGAATGGAGCGAACAAGATTTAGACGAAAGGATTTATTATCATAATAGCAAGGAGTAATAATAATGGATAAACTAAAGTTAGTAGAAGCTATGCAGATGAAGACCAACATCCCTACATTTCATCCTGGAGATACTGTCAACGTTCATGTACGGGTAATTGAAGGGGACAAAGAACGCGTTCAGCAATTTCAGGGTGTTGTGATAGCAAGGCGTGGTGCGGGACTAAATGAAACTTTCACCATTCGGAAAATATCAAATGGTGTGGGCGTTGAACGGGTGTTCCCGTTACATTCCCCTCGTCTCGCAACAATCGATGTTGTTAAAGAGGGTAGGGTCCGGAGAGCGAAGTTGTATTATTTAAGAGAGCTTGCTTCAAAACAAATTCGTCAGAAGACCTCAGTTTAGTGCTTTATACCTCAAGGTGTTGGGATTGTTTAGTTCCACTTTACGCAATTGCTAACTGTTGGTTTGAAAGAAGTAGAATTTTCCGATTCCTTCTGCCACAGAAGAGATGAAGATACTGTTGTATCGCTCACTCAGCAACTTTGCAAAAAGAAACCTCCAAAAAGCATTGTGATCACCGAATTGATTTTCATAAAATGATTTTGTAGATTTCGTGTGTTGGTCAACCATTTCACAACAAAAATCGAGGGTAATTCTCCCACCACATTGCTACAATGAAGTAGAATACAAGACGTATCACTTCAACTGACCCTTTAATCGATTTATCATAAATTCAATAATACAGTTAATTGACTTTAGAATCTCAATTTTGTAGATTTATTTTCAAATTTTTTCCATCGAAGGAATAAAAAAGGACATCATGTTCAAGGATGGAGAAATTAATGGTGTTGTTATTCGTGTCATGGCAAAGCACCTTGATCAAAGAGGCTGGTTAATGGAAATATTTCGCCAAGATGAACTCACGAATGAGTATTATCCAGCCATGGGTTATATTTCTATGACGAAAGCTGGTGTAGCTCGCGGGCCTCATGAACACGTGGAACAAGCAGATCTCTTTGGTTTTCTTGGACCATCAAACTTCAAAGTGTATATGTGGGACAATCGGAAGAACTCGACAACCTATCGGAACAAAATGGTTGTTCTTGCAGGGATTGATGACCCCAAATCTATCTTGATACCGCCCGGCGTTGTTCATGCTTATAAGAACGTTGGAAATGAAATGGGAATGGTCACGAATGTTCCTAACCGTTTATATGCAGGATATGGGAGAAAATTTGATGTTGATGAAATTCGACATGAGAGCGACCAAACCACAATCTTTCAACTTGATTGAAGAATAGAAAAATGACCATACTTGTCACAGGTGGTTGCGGTTTTATTGGGAGCAATTTTGTAAAATATATGCTAGAAGCCTTTCCTGAATATACAATAGTAAATTACGATAATCTTACCTATGCTGGAAATTTGGAAAACTTGGCAGATATAAAAGAGAATCCATCCTATCATTTTGTTAAAGGTGATATATGCGATCGGACTCTTGTGGAATCAATAGTAAAACAATATGGGGTTGAAGTTATCATCAATTTCGCGGCTGAATCTCACGTCGATCGAAGTATCATGGGACCTTCAATTTTCATAGAGACGAATGTTTCTGGTACAAGTCTCTTATTGGATGTTGCTAGAGAGAGAGGCATCAAGCGATTCATTCAAATATCCACTGATGAAGTTTATGGTTCACTCGGTGAGAACGGAAAATTTACTGAGACCACACCACTTCATCCTAATAGTCCCTATGCCGCCTCGAAAGCCGCTGCCGATCTGTTAGTGCTTGCCTATCACCATACGTTCGGATTACCAGTCATTATTACGAGATGTTCCAATAATTATGGTCCCTATCAATTTCCCGAAAAGCTTATACCGCTCATGGTTGCTAATGCAATTGAGAATAAGAAACTCCCAGTATATGGAGATGGTCTAAACGTGCGTGATTGGCTCTATGTTCGAGATCATTGTTCCGCTATCTCACTGATATTAGAGAAGGGAAAGATAGGGGAAGTATACAATATTGGCGGTAACAACGAATGGAAGAATATTGATATCGTAAGACTTCTACTCAAATTGCTTAATAAACCCCAGAGTCAAATTACTTTTGTAAAGGACCGTCCAGGACACGATCGACGTTACGCTATTGATGCCTCGAAGATTACATTGGAGTTAGGATGGGTACCAACAGTAAACTTTGAACGAGGACTTCAACAGACTGTTGATTGGTATCTCTCTCATCAGCCGTGGTGGCAACGTATCATTAGCGGTGAATATCAACATTACTATCGGGAAATGTATGAAGAACGATAGTATGCAAAACGATTCTTATAAAGCCGACCGGAACTTAGAATTGAATTTCCAAATTTCATGCGTTTTATTTTTTTTCCTGATATTCAGTTCCTTCTTGCATGCTCAGGGTCGGAAAGGATTGGGAAAAAATGATGAGTTAGATATACCTCAACAGGATAAGCTCTCAACCAGCCTTACGCAACCAATGGGTGTCGCATTGGAATCAATCGTCGAACCCGAAAAATATTTTGTGGGACCATCCGACGTTATCTCTGTGAATATCTGGACAAGTCCCTCACTCAATCTCAGCATCATGGTAACACCTGAAGGGACGATGATTATTCCAACAATCGGTGAGTTGAAAGTGGCAGATCTTACTCTTGCCGATGCTAAGGAAAAGATCCTAAACGAAGTACGAAAGAAATATATTAAGGCTGATGCCACAGTGACACTGATTAAGCCACGACCGATTATCGTAAGTGTGACTGGAAACGTTCTAAGTCCAGGTTTATTTACGCTTACCTCGGTCGATCGGGCAAATAAAGCGATCAGCGAAGCGAATTACATTATTATACTACAGAAAGATGAGCGTGAATTTCAAAAGATCCAGGATTTATCGATCTTAAAAGTAATGTCAACACGGAACATTATTCTGAGGCATAGGGATGGTTCAGAGCAACGTGTTGATCTCCCCAAATTTTTCGCCACAAAGGAGAATCATTGGAATCCATACCTGCGAGAAGGAGATGTCATCATCGTTCCAAAGAAAAATCTCACAAAAGGTGTATTTGGTATTTATGGTGAAGTGAATTCTCCGGGACGGTATGAATACGTTGAGGGTGATAGTCTCATGGATGCTATAAGAATCGCTTATGGGGTCACTCGACTTGGAATTGCTGATAGTTTAGAGTTTTCGCGTCTAAGCAGTGATGGTAAAAATATCTCGACTCGCATAATTAATTTGCAATCAATAACGGATGGCAGAGAACAAAATTTTCCTCTTGAAGCTGGAGATCGGATCGTCGTTAAAACGAAAATTGATCGACGTGAAGATTATCGGGTGGTGATTGAAGGTGAGGTTATTTATCCCGGAACCTATCCAATTACAAAAAATGAGACTCGGCTTTCTGATATCATCCGACAGGCTGGCGGTTTTACTGAATTTGCCTCATTAAAGTCTGCTCAGCTTATGAGAGGTTCCATTTTGCCGGAAGAGGTTCAAGATGAGCGATTGGTCAGTCTGCGTGGTGGGGCGCCAATTGAGGACAGTGCGTATTATCGCCTTGAAACTGAGCTTCGAATCAAAAAAGAAATCGTGAATGTAGATTTTGAAAAATTGTTTCTTCATAGGGATTCGACCCAAGACGTGGTTCTTTTATCGGAAGACAAGATTATCATTCCATCGATTCGAAGGACGATTTATGTTTTTGGACAGGTCGTATTGACTGGACATATACCTTTCGAAGAAGGGAAGAGGTTGGAATATTATATTACAAAAGCTGGTGGATATACGGAACGTGCGCGCAAGGGTGATGTGAAGATAGTCAAAGAGAAAACGAAACAATGGCTTGCGCCCGATGAAACATCAATTGAAGAGGGGGATTACATCTGGGTACCGAAAGAACAAGAACGGTCGTTTGCTTATTACATGGGCATCGCAAGTCAAGCAGCGAGTGTGTTAAGCGTGATTATTGGAGTTGCTGTAATAATATTACAAGTATCAAACTAGCAGGGTTATTGAAATGACGAGTTCACCGAAAAATCAGCAGAACATGAGGAACGATCATCAAAGCGATGAACAAAATCCTTTTTCTCTTGTCGATTTTTTCGCGATGCTCATAAGATGGCGTCGATTCCTAGTTATTAATTTTCTGGTTGTTACCCTCTTAGCAATCGTCGTAAGTTTCTTGCTGCCTATCTGGTATAAAGCTACCGGTTCCATCCTACCTCCAAAGGAACAAGGATTGTTAAATACTTTCGGGATATCAAGTTCATTACTAAAGGGATTGGCATCCCCTCAGCGATTAAGTGGTCTTGCTCCAAACCTTGGTATGTATAATTTCATTGCGATCTTAAAAAGCCGCTCAGCAATGGAAGCGGTAGTGAGAAAATTCGATCTCATCAATGTTTATGATGTCAGCGATAGCTCAATGGAGTTAGCAATAAAGGAATTGGAGGATAATGCGATATTTGAAATTCAGGAAGAAAATTATATATCGATCGATGTCTATGATAAAGATCCCCAACGAGCTGCTGATATGGTCAATTACTTCATTGCAGTGATGAACGATATCAGCATTCAGCTTGGGACCCAGGAAGCCCGGAGTAATCGCGAATTTATCGAGAAAAGACTTGAGAGAAATAAATCTGATCTTCACGCGGCGGAAGAGTCGCTGAAGACGTATCAGGAAAAGGTCGGGATGATGATCGTTCCTGAACAAAATATTTCGTCGATCTCTGCTGTTGCAGAACTCTATGGCATGAAAGCAAAAAAAGAAGTAGAAGTGGCAATTTTGGAACGAACTGTTACGGACGATAACAAAGTTCTACAACAATTAAGATTGGAATTACATGAATTGGATAAAAAATTGGGAACGTTTCCTCAAACCGGACTTGCATCGTTTCGATTATATCGGGACGTCGTTATTCAACAAAAAATAGTGGAATTTCTCCTACCAATGTATGAGCAGGCGAAGATTGATGAACAGAAAGATGTACCGGTAATTCTCGTCTTGGATAAAGCAGTTCCTCCAGAAAAAAAATATAAGCCCAAGCGACTACTCATCGTTGCAACAGCTTCGGGTTTGAGTATCTTTTTTAGTTTCATACTGATCCTTTTTAAGGTCTATGTGGATACACTCAAACGAAAACAATACGATGATTATATTCGTTGGAAAAATCTCATTGCCGAAGTCAAAGATGATTTGCCACTACTACGACGAAAGCGAGAACACCGCAATGAGGGGAGTTAACGATGGCAGCTCAATTGTTAATCTCTTCTATTAACCCAGGGGGTAGCCGATGGACTGAAACACCCATCTTTTGGTTTGGTATCCTCATACAAATTAGCTTCCTCATCTTCCTATTCACCATATCGCAGCCCGTCGTTTTGATTGGAGTAATACTGACACTCCTTTTTGGGTTTATTATCATCATTGAACCACGCTCTATATTTCTTGCCATCACCTTTGTTACTTTTACCGTCAACTCGAACACTATCGGGAAGGATTACGTTCTTCGGATTTTAGGTGTCAATTGGTATGCAATGGATTGGATTCTGTTTTTTGGATTGCTCACATGGCTCATTCGGTATTCTCTCGGCATTCACACATCGTTCAAAAAAACATTTTTAACTATCCCACTTCTTGTATTCTTTTTCATGCTTTCCATCTCAGTAATCATTGGACTCAGACAAGGTAATGTGTACCAAGATATCTTTGCTGATTTACGTCTATATTTTTATTACTGTTCATTTTTTATTGTTCTTTTATTTGCGAGAAATAGTGAAGACGTTGAATTTATTTTTTGGGCAACAATAATTTGTGGTATTATCGGTGCAATTCCGGAAATCATCACGGCGCTCTCTGATTCTCAAATTGACGCGCTGACTGGTAAACGGTTATTCTTTACTCGAATCAAGGGCGCCCACGAAGTAAATTATCCCATACAACTTGTTGCTTCCATTGTTTTGTATCCGTTCGTTCGATCTTCTGGGAAAAGACTTGTTCTCATTTTTTCTATCGCAATCTCTGCGATGGCGTTGTTTCTCAGTTATACTCGCGGTTCTTGGCTTGCTGCCTTTGCAGCTCTTGGATTAATCGCAATTCTCTTCGCACGTCACGCGCACCTTATAAAAGGAAATGTTTTGAAACTCATCGGTGGTATTATTGCAGTATTCGTAATCATTTTTTTCTTAGATGTTTTCGGGAAATTTACATTTGAGAATATTATTGCTCGGATAACACTCGTATCCTTTGAACGCATTGATATCTCAAGCTTACAGCGTGTCACTGAATGGTATTCGGCTTGGAAAGATTTTATTTCCCATCCTTTTTTGGGAAGAGGACTTGGTTTCATTTATCGTTATTATGTACCCGGAGTTGGCGAGGTTCAGCAAATTTATCTCCACAACAGTTACCTGTATGTTCTATCGAAAATGGGAGTTCTTGGTTTAATTTCTTTTCTATCGATTTTCATTCTCACTCTTGGGGTGGTCAATAAAACATTGAAAAAATTGTCCGACAGATCTGAAATTGGCTTACTCTTAGCTTTTGCATCAATGATCATTGTTCTGCTGATAAAAGCATTTACTACATGGCACTTGAACACCCTAACAACGTCACTCTATATCGGTGTAATTCTTGGAGTCATCACTGTGATACATACGAGTGTTCAGTCAAATACACATAGATCATAGTCGTGATTAAGAATATCGGTAGCGGGTAAAATGTGGAAAAAAATTTCTGATGGCGATTAATCTCTCTATCATTATTATTAATTTCAACACCTCCGATTTTCTTGATCAATGTCTTCAGTCTATAGTCCAATCAAGGTCAAGTGAAGAATTTGAGATCATTGTTGTTGATAATGCTTCAACGGATGGTCATAGTGAGATGGTAAAAGGCAAGTATCCAACAATAAATTGGATTCAGAATGAAAAAAACGCGGGTTTCGTTAGTGCTAATAATCAAGCGATAACAAAAGCGAGAGGGATGTATCTCCTTTTCCTTAATCCTGATACAGAGATTCTCGATAATGGACTTGGAACTTTATTAGACTATCTAAAAAATAATTCTCATGTAGGTGTGGTAGGACCACAACTCTTGAACTCTGATCGAACGTTTCAACACTCGTACTTCTCATTCCCCAGTTTTACTTCAATCTTCATCGAACATATTCTCTCCGCCAGAATGATGAAATGGGTTGAGCATCCGAAACCTCGTTCATCGTTCCCGTTATCGGTTGACGTTATCCGTGGCGCATGTCTAATGACACGAAAATCGTTGATAGAAAAGATTGGAGGAATGAACGAGAAGATGTTTATGTATTCTGAAGAAACCGACCTGTGTTATAAAATTCAAGGTCTTCAATATTCAGTCCAATATATACCAACTGCTCAAGTGATTCATCATGAGCGTAAGAGCATGGAAACGCAAGCTAATTCCTTTGTAGGGTACCACTACATTAGGAGTAAAGTTTTATTTCTGAAGGAGAATTATCCATTTCTAAAAGCCAAAATATTAGTTGGACTGATAAAATTTAGTTTAATTGTTAAACCGATTATTTTTAGAATATTTGGTAATCATCAAAAAGCAGATTACTTGGCTTCATTGAAAATACAACTCGCAAAAGAACGATTATAACGTGAAAATGGATCAGCCAAGAGAACCTTATCAAACTCAGGGAGTAAGGACAATTTCTAATGTATCCCTCATTTGCACTGTTTATAATGAGTCAAAAACGATACGAGATTTCTTGGAATCGATTACACAATTAACGGTACTTCCTTCCGAAATTGTTATAGTGGATGGTGGATCGAAAGATGACACGGTAAATTTGATACGAGAATTTTTAAGAAAAACCACCCTTGAAAATATTGTGAAGATCATTGTAGATCCAAGCTGCAATCTATCATCTTCGCCCAGTCCCGTTGCACGAGGGCGAAATGTTGCTATCCGAAATTCTACACGAGAAATTATTGCTTGCACAGATGCGGGATGTATCATAGAGAAGAATTGGCTGGAAAAGATTGTCGCACCTTTTTCTGAAAGTTCATCGGTTGATGTCGTCAGCGGTTGGTATCTTGCCGATGTTCATACGTTTTTTCAACGATGTTTATCGATCATTTATCTGATCGCCCCGGAAAGTGTTGATAGCGAAAGAGTGCTTCCTTCATCGAGATCTATCGCCTTTAAAAAATCAGCTTGGGCGAGAGTAGGGGGCTATCCTGAACGTGGCCTCTGGGGAGAGGATTCTGCATACGGAATACAGCTTCGCAGAGCAGGCTGTAAATTCGTTTATGTTCCGGATGCTATCGTTTATTGGCGAATTGAGTTTACATTGTTCTCGTTTATCAAGTCTCAGTATCAGTACGGATTTGGCGATGGTTTTCATTCCATTCTTGTATTAAACGTTTTT
>DASRUF010000085.1:0-2401 GCA_035655575.1 Bacteroidota bacterium
GAACAAGCTGCGAATCAAAATGAAGTCCGCTAATATCATTGACGATGACTGCGCCTGCGTCGAGCGCACGATCGGCTATGGGGGATTTGTATGTGTCAATGGAAATGGGTGTGGTGGTTAATTTCGCCAGACGTTCGATGACCGGTATTACACGCTGTAGCTCCAATTCAACCGGTATTGGTTCAGAACCGGGACGTGTCGATTCACCGCCAACATCGATAAAATCTGCACCATCTTCCACCATCTGCATGCCATGCTTTACGGCATCCTCCACATTAAAGTATCTCCCACCATCTGAGAATGAATCGGGGGTGACATTTAAAATTCCCATTATGTGCGTTCGACTGGATATATCGCACATAGTTGAACCAAAAGTATAAACTGACGTCTTAGGTGGGAGGATGTCTTGAATCATCGTTTGGTTAGGTCACTTTCGATCATGGATGGTTTCAATAACAATAAGAGGGTATATCGCATACCCTCTTCACTTAGTCGTTACTGGGACTTCTTCTTGGCACGCATTGCTTTTCTCTTTGCTTTCGTTCGTCTTTTTGTTCTTCGATGTTTTTTCTGTACGACTCTCAGTTTTTTATTCATGGCTTTTTCTTAAAAATTTTTAGTATTAGGGTTCACTACATGAATGGTAGAATCCACAACGTGGACAGATAAGTTTACATTTTCGATTTTCTAATTTTAAACCGCAGTTGACACAATATTGCCAATAGTGCTCGCCCACTTCATTATCGCTACGCATCAACGTGCTCTCAGTTTGTCGCGCTGGTTCCTCTTTTGCCGATGGCTGACTCATCAACGATGAAAATACAAGTTTTTCTGATGGGATGCAAGAAAATCTTCGAATGTACCTAAAAAAGGAAGGTGTTTACTAGCGGGGAGTATTCGGTGTCGTTGTTCTGTGCGTACGACATCCAATATCTTTTCTCTTGTTGAACGTTTGTATGAAATCTCCCGTTTCTGGATTCCGCTTTGCGAGCGGGATTCCAGAAAAGCGAAACCGCCGCTCTCTGGCGGGGACTTTGCCTGTCCCGTTTTTCTTGCGGGGAATTTTTTAAGGTGTTATACGCTGTTGCCCTTTGGAAATCGAAGATTTAGGACTTCCCGAACCTTTTCGATTAGAAGAGTCTTTAGCATCGATTGATACGGAATGTCTTGTCTGTTTGCCAAAAGTTTGATCGCTTCGACGAGCGATTCCGGAAGTCGAATGGAGATTGTCCTACTGGAGGGCTTCAATTCCGGAAAGAAGCCTATATCGACTTTTGAGTAGTCGATGTAGTCAGTAGAGTCGTGTGTAGCCCAGAATTTCTCTTCAGCAACCGACGTCTTAAACTTTGGAATCTCTTTGAGCTTTTTCAAGGTATACCTTCCTTTCCTTTTTGTGCATGTCGCGTGCTGAGATTACCCGAATATTCGCTTTGCGACGAGTAAAAACGAAATTGCGAAGCAAACTATAATAATCATTTACTCCCGCAAAAAGCGGCATGAGCGGAGTAATTTTTCATTTCACGTTTTTACTGTTATCTGACGTGTACCGAGTTGAGAGTTTTAATCGTTTCCGTATTTCTCTCGGTGAAATTCCACCCTCAGCATACTGTCGTGCTCGCGATCGCTCTATCAGGGCAAGGAACCGAGGATTATTGCTTAGGGAAACAGTTTCCATGTCTGCGTTCGGTACTGAAACGAGTGCGGCAACTGGTTTCCCGTTCCGTGTCACTACAACTGGTTCCCTTTTGACCTTTCTTGTGTAGGCGGCAAGAGAATAAGTTGCTTTTGAAATTTCTAAAGTCTTCATAAGTTTATCACCTCTTTTCCAATACGAACTTGATTTCGTTCTTTGATACCAACAGCCCGAATAAAAACAACCGGCTTCATTCCTACATCATAATATACACGAAGATTTCCAATTCGCAACTCCCACGGAGCAATTGGGTTTGGGCGCATCGGCTTCCGATTTCTTGTTTCGACCGTAGGTTCATTTCTCAGTTGTCCCTCGATTGTGTCGAGTACGATCGACTGTTGTCTTGCAGTGAGTGCCCGCAAGTGATCTTCAACATCTGGTGAATATTCAATTCGGTATTTCAGATTAACGAACCCCTTTCATCTTGTTCACCACGAGGCAATGGTCCAAAACGTCCTGAATAAAAATGACGTACCGTTGCGAACTATTATAAACAAATTTCATGTGAATGGAAATGTTGAATCACAATAATCCTCTTCGATAAAGGGTGCCGTAGTTTGACGAAATCTTTTTTAAAAGTGTTATGTACAGTTGCGCCCGATTCTGTTACCTTTAGTGATGCGATTGATACGGAATGTCTTGTCTGTTTGCCAAAAGTTTGATCGCTTCGACGAGCGATTCCGGAAGTCGAATGGAGATTGTCCTACT
>DASRUF010000086.1:0-8383 GCA_035655575.1 Bacteroidota bacterium
CTCGTATGTGCCGAATTTATTAATCGCCTGAGGCGTCAGACCTAAATGCCCCATGACGGGAATTCCGATTTTTACTAAATGCTTGACGATCTCAGTGATGTATGCGCCCCCTTCAAGCTTGACGGCGCCGACACCGACTTCTTTCATGATCCGGCCAGCGTTCCGAATTGCGTCGTCAACACTCGTTTGAAACGACATAAACGGCATATCGACAACGATCAACGCATTTTTCACGGCTCGTTTCACTGCTTTTGCATGGTAAATGACGTCATCGACTGTGACAGGAAGAGTGGTTTCATATCCTTGCACGACGTTACCGAGTGAATCGCCAACGAGGATAATATCGATGCCGACTTGATCGAGATATTTTGCTACGAGAAAGTCATACGCGGTCAGCATAGTGATTATCTCACCCGTCTGCTTCATCTTCATGACGGTTCTTGTTGTAACCACACGGGGTTTTTGTTGGGGGGTCTTTGGGTTTTTCATTGTGGTTTGATATGCATGGTTATTTTATACTTTATTTGTGATGTTATGCAAAAGACGTAAGTGAAAGATTTTGTTAATAGCTTGCTAATAAAACCACCCCTAAATCCCCTCCTTACTAATGAGGGGACTACAGGGGAGGTTTAAAACATCACAGAAACATTTCTATTCATTGGAATCAACATCTATCTCGTGTAACATGAGTTAATTCATAATCATAAGCTGATCATGGTGATGCATGACGTGGTCGTCGTTAAATGAGATATTATGACATTGTTCAAATCCACGTTTAATGCAATCGGCAGCTTCATCGTAGCTCACGGTTCTGCCTAATATCGACTCAGCGTCAATCGTTCGACGATCAAGTTTTTCTCGAAGATACACTATAGACTCGCCCATCCGTGGTGAGAGAAATTCGATAATCCTCTTGTGTTGAGGTCCCAATAAAATTGAGCCGTGTTGTAAGATTACATTATTGTATCGGCGTTGAGCACTTCCGGCGAGTTTCTTCTCTCGATATTGAATTTCACTTCTGGCAAAACTTGTAAAGCAATTTACCGATTCGGGATCGTGATACATCTGGTTGATATCGTCCGTGCTGTTGGAAAGCTCAGCTTCAATTCCCAGCAATCGTAAACCGGCAAGTAATCCTTCGTTGATAAACCTGTAAATTTCTTTTGGGCGTTGTCCATTCATTTTTGTGACAACGCAGTAGGTAAGCTCATGGGCATGAAAGATTGCACGTCCTCCTGTCGGTCGTCTGACGATATCTATTCCTTCTCCCTGTAATTTTTGGAGATCAAAATCTTCCATCTGTTGATTGTAGCCAAGAGAAATTGCATACGGCTTCCAGCCATAGAGGCGGAGTAGAGGTATGTCTGCACCATCATCTAATCGATGAGCAAGAAACTCATCGAATTCCATGTTGAATCGACCGGGACGAAAGCCTGAATTGAGAAATTTCCACTTCATCGTCGTTTCCAGATAATCCCGCGTTTACTCATCTCAATAAATTCCACAACGTGTTTCAGTTCCTCAGTAGGTGGTAGCTCTTTTCTTATCTTTTCGATAGCTTGAGTAACATTCCACTGCGAATTATAAATGTAATTGTATGCTTTCTCCAGAGTGTCTAAAGTTTCCTGTGAAAAATTACGCCGCTTCAAACCGACAACGTTCAATCCCTGATACACCAGTGGCTCATGGCCGGCAAGTACATAGGGTGGCACATCTTTAGAAACTCGATATCCGCCCCCTACCATTGCATGACGACCGATGCGGACGAATTGATGAATGGGAACCAAACCGCCAACGACTGCAGAATCTTCTACGACAACATGGCCAGCCATGTTTACTGCATTGGCAAGAATGACGTGATTACCAATGATACAATCGTGTGCTACATGGACGTATGCCATAATAAAACAATGAGCGCCAATCGTCGTTTTTTTCTGCTCATGTGTCCCGCGATTCAGTGTCGCATATTCCCGAACAACGGTGTGATCACCAATTTCGAGTGTCGTAGCTTCGTTCCGGTATTTTAAATCTTGAGGTTTGGTGCCGAGAACCGCCCCGTGGTGGATTTGACATTCTTTTCCAATTCGTGTGCCATTCGCCAGCAACGCATTTGTGCCAATCGTGGTACCGTCTCCAATAATGACATCGTCTTCAATAATGGAGTTGGGTCCAATTGTAACATGGCTCCCGATCTGAGCCTTAGGGCTAACGATAGCCCGGTTATCGATATGAGCGCTCATAAGATTTCGAAATGGAAGATTTATTTCTGTTAAGACCCAGTCGGTGATTCGGGAACAGCGGTTATTTCTGGTTTCTTCATATTATCGAAACGATCAACAATTGCAGCGGAGAGGTCGGCTTCAGCAACAAGCTCATTTTCAACGAATGCTTTCGCTTTCATCTGAGCAATTTTTGCCCGCCGAACCTGCATCGTCACTTCCATAACAAGTTGATCTCCTGGAACCACCGGCTTACGAAATTTTGCATTGTTGATACTTGTGAACATTGCCAATTTACCATCAGGGTTTTCGAGACCATTCAGGAGAAGAACACCACCGGTTTGTGCCATTGCTTCGATGATAAGCACACCCGGCATCACGGGATATCCCGGGAAATGTCCTTGGAAAAACCACTCATCGGCAGTAACATTCTTTACACCGACGATTTTTTCATCAAGTTTAAAGTCGACTATTTTATCAACTAAGAGAAATGGATAACGGTGAGGTAATATTTTTTGCAGGGCGTTAATATCAAATATGACGCCTTCCTTTTTTTCGAACTGATATTTTTTTACAAGTTTCTTCTGCTGGTATAATTTTCTAATTTTTTTTGCAAACTCAACATTGCTCGCGTGTCCGGGCCTTGCTGCAAGAATTTGAGCTTTCAATGGAACTCCAATGAGTGCAAGGTCACCCATGAGGTCGAGAAGTTTATGCCTTGCAGGTTCATTTTTAAATCGGAGTTCTTTATTATTGATCATTCCATTTTTTCCCATGATGACAGATTCGCTGATTCCGAGCTTCGCTGCAAGCCGCCGCAATTTTTCTTCGGAAAGATCTTTATCGACGATAACGATGGCGTTATCGAGATTCCCGCCCCGGATAAGTCCTTGTTCATGAAGAGACTCGACTTCGCGGAGGAAGCAAAACGTCCGTGCTGGTGAAAATTCAGTTATAAATTCCTTTTCAAGGTTAAACATACCTGTGTGCTGACTTCCTAAGATTGGATTTTGGTAATCGATCATGACAGTAACGCGATAATCATCGGTAGGCAAACCGACAATATCGACACCGTTTTTTTCATCGAGGTAACGGACGGTTTGATCGATGATGAGATAATCTTTCGGTGCATCCTGCGTTTCGAAATCGGCTTTGAGAAGGACATCGACGAATGGTTTTGCGCTACCATCGAAGATCGGCGGCTCAATGTTATCCAATTCGATGATGATATTATCGACTTGAAGGCCGACAATAGCTGACAGGATATGTTCAACGGTATGAACTTTTGCCTCACCGAGGCGAAGTGTGGTTCCCCGGGCTACCTCGACTACATAATCAACAAGAGCAGGTATTTCCGGACCTCCAGCCAGATCAGTACGTCGAAAGACTATACCGGTATTGACAGGCGCAGGTTTGAGTGTCATCATGCAGGAAACTCCTGTATGTAAACCCACACCTGAAATTGAGATCGGTCGTTGTATTGTTCGTTGCTGGACGAGCATTCTTTTGATTCCTTAATTCAGTCCTGGGATTCTACTTTTTGTTGTCGCTCAATTTTCTCGATACGCTCTTTCAGATTTCGCATTTCTACGAGCAGCTCGGGAAGCTGACGAATTGCTCCTTCGATTCTAAAAGCGTGGTGATGTTCTTTTACCGGACTGCCAAAATAGGTTTTCCCGGGTTCAGTGATCGTTTTCGGCACACCGGATTGGGCGGCGAAGGTTGTCCTATCTGCAATCTCAATGTGACCTATAAATCCAACTTGTCCAGCGATGATACAGTTTTTTCCTATCTTCGTGCTGCCTGAAATTCCAGTCTGCGCTGCAATCACGGTATGTTCTCCGATTACTACATTATGAGCAACATGGATAAGATTATCAAGCTTCACACCCTGCTTAATACGTGTTTCACCTATCGTCGCACGATCAATCGTGCAGTTTGCTCCAATTTCGACATCATCCTCAACGACAACAATGCCGCGTTGGGGAATTTTTTCATACGTACCATCTGATTGAGGTGTAAACCCAAAACCATCGCTTCCAATGACGGTCCCCGAATGGAGAATCACTCGCTTACCGACTTTGCAGCCCTCTCGTATTGTGACGTTCGGATAGATGAAAGAGAGGTCCTCGATCTCAACGTCGTCACACAGCACTGATCCTGCGTTAAGAGTGACCCTTTCTCCGATTTTGCATCGTTCACCGATGACTACATGTGCGCCAATCGCTGCCGCTTTACCTATCGTAGCACTCTTAGAGACGACGGCCGTGGGGTGAACACCCACCGGCAGAGCGGACGGAGGAGGGTAGAAAAGCTCGGCGAGACAAAGAAAAGCAGAGTAGGGTTCTTTAACAAGAACGAGCTGAATTGGATCTGGTCGATGCAGCAATTCTTCCCATCGTGTGTTGATTGCTACGAGTATTGCTGTAGCTTTTGTACTCTTGAGATATTTCTTATACTTGACATTCGCAATGAATGTAATATCGCCTCGTCCTGCATCTTCGATTTTAGCAACACGTTCGATTTCGACGTTGCTGTCACCGACAATCTCACCATCGACGAGTTTTGCGATCTTACTTAATTTCATTCCTATTTCGTGAATGATATCAGGCGTTGATAAACTTTATCGGTGAGGTCATATTTATCGTTTGAATACATCAACAAAATATCACCGCTTTTATCGAAGACATAATCGAAATCTTCCTCTTTAGCTATATCTTGAATTACTTTGAAAATTTTATTTTGAACCGGTTTCATCAGATCATTCTGTTTCACGAAAAGCTCGCCGTCTTTACCAAATTTTTTATTTCGATATTCGGCAATCTTTTTTTCTAACTCTTGTAATTCTTTTTCTGATTGGGCTCTGAGCTGGTCGGTCAAGATAAGCTTTTTCTTGTCGTACTCTTCATATTTCCGTTGCCAGTCATTTTGCATTTTGGCAAGCTCAGCCTGCCAGTCAGCAACGAAGTTGTCAATCTGTCGTTGTGCATCCTGTGCTTCAGGAAGCTTATCCATGATGGCAGCAGAATTTATCCATGCTATTTTTGCCTGTGAGGAAGCGGTAGTATGAGAAATTAAAATAAGGAATATCAGTAGGAACAATATCTTGGATTTCATGGAGATGCCTTAAGGAAAATTAATTGTGCTATTTACCTCGTTTAAGTCGGTCGATGATAAAATTCGTGTAATCATATTTAATGTCACCATATAAGAGAACGAGAAATTGATCATTACGGTCGAAGATGAATTGAAGTTTCTCTTCTTTGGCAACTTGTTCAATAATTTTCATGACTTTTTTCTTGATGGGACTAAGGAGTGAGTCTGTTAAAATTGCCAGCTCACCATCGTTTCCGAATTTAATTTGTCGGTATTGAATTCCTTTTTGTTCCAATGCAATCAGCTCTTCGCGCTGATTTCGTTTTTCTTGCTCATTGAGCAATGCTTCTTTTTTCTTGTACTCTTCATATTTTTGTTCGAGCTCCCGGCTCATTTTTTCAAGTTCGCTCTGCCATTGTTTGCCGAGCGCGTCGATTTTCTTCTGGGCTTCTTGGGCTTCGGGATATTCCAGAAGAATTTTTGCAGAGTTGACAAACCCAACTTTTAATGTTTGGGCGTTAAGAAATGTTATAAAAGAAAGTGTTCCCACAATGAACACAATGGAGAAATGATGCAGAATAGATTTCACATGAACCTCATGAGATGTTTGATTGAAAAGATATTGAAATTAAGAAAACTAAAATCCTTTGCCAAATTGAAAATGGAAGCGCCAACCGTCTGGAATACCATCTTTTGGATAGACGTCATCTGCACCGTAACCATAATCGAAGCCAATCATTCCGATAGGATTGATGAGAAGTCGAGCGCCAAAACCGTACGACCTCTTTAAATCAAAGAAATCCGTAGCCTTCAAGTCACTAAAAACGTTTCCACCTTCAGCGAAGCCAAGAAAATATATCGGTATAGGGTTGAGTGTTACGGCTAAGCGAAGTTCCGCCGTCTGTTTATTTAAGACTCTTCCACCAATCTCACGCCCCTGTGCATCAACTGGTCCAATGCTTCGATCTTCGTAACCGCGCAGTGGTGTGGTTGCGATGTAGCCTATTCCTGTTCCGCCCATATAAAAATACTCAATCGGTGGAATTTGAGAATCCTCTCTGAAACCATTGAGGTAGCCAAGTGATGAGGATGTTGTTAGGACAAATCGAGTTGATCCGAAAAGAGGTGTGAACCAATCGACATTGAATAGCCATTTGTGATAATCAACTGATCCGGGAAGAAATGGTCCACCGGAAACTTCAGTGGAGAACGAAACGATTGAGCCGATGGATGGGAAAATGGGATTGTCAGTGCTATTACGTGATATTGTTTGTGTGAGTGAATATTGCGTGGTTTTACCAATTTCGAAAAGTGGATTTCCGCCGTTATCATGAATATTGTTGCTCTGGAAACGGAATGTCCAATCCGCGCGAAAATAGTCATCGGGCCATTTTAATCGTCTCCCAACTCGCACAGAGAGGCCAGTTTGTTGTAAATCATAAACGAAGACTTGGCGAGTATCAAAAAGACTGATCCCCAACGTTGTGGGGGTATCATAAAGCCATGGCTCAGTGAAGCTCAATGAGAATGTCCTGAAGCGAGCACCTTCTCCGAATTGCCATTCGAAGTTAAGAATCTGCCCTGCACCGCCTTCGAAAGGTTCTGTAAATGAAAAATTGTTGATCGTGAACCCTAAAGCACCCGTGACGCCAAATGCCCCACTGTATCCCACAGAGGCATTAACGTTATCGCTTGATTTTTCCTCCACTTCGTATGTCAGGTTTACATTTTTATCATCGACGAGCTGATAGTCGGGCTTGAGTTTCTCGGGATTAAAATAATTGAGTTGCGATAGTTGTCGCAAGCTACGGATAATGGCGGATCGATTAAAAAAATCTCCTGGTCTTGTGTAGAGCTCACGGCGTATCACGTTGTCTCGAGTTTTCGTGTTCCCTTTTATCTCAACCTGCGATATGCGATATTGATTTCGTTCGTATACTTGGACGATGAGGTCTAAACTATCGAGACCAATCCGACGTATTTCAGGGTCAAGATTAAATGTTAGGTAACCGTTATCGAGATATAATGATGCAACATCGGTCTGATCCGGGTTGCCTCGAAGATTTTGATCAAACTTTTCCTGATTGTACACATCTCCGGGCTTGAATTGAAGTCTTTCCGTTAGAACGCTCGAAGGATATACGGTACTTCCCTCCCATGTGATACTGCGTATCTTGTACTGTGCGCCTTCGTCAATGAGTATCTGGACAAATATTTTTTTCTTATCGTCGCTATACCAGATTGAATCTGATAGAATCTCTGCATCGATGTAACCATTTTTATGATAGAATTTCAGGACTCGCTGTTTGTCCTCTTCAAACTTGATCTTCTCAAATTTTGGGCTCGACCAGAAATGCCACCACGTTTTTTCTTTGATCTCTTCCATTTCTCCTTTCAAATCGTCTTCACTAAATGCCGTGTTTCCGCGAAATGACACCTTTTCAATTTTAACTCTTGGACCTTCATTTACGTGCAGCTTCAGTGTCACATAATTAGGTTTAGCAGTATCTTCAGCTATTGTTGATTGGGAGACTTCTGTCAGCAGGTGCCCTTCTTCTTCATATAACGATTTTATTGATTGAATCATTTTTTTCACGTCTTGTGGAGTGAGAATTTGACCTTTCACAGTTGTAATCTTCTTCAAGATGTCGTCTTCATCGATTTCATCCTCGCCATCAATTTCGACTCTCTCCAATCGCGGATATTCACTCACTTTGATGAGAAGATAAACGCCATCTTGAACTTTATTCTCGATAAGCATTTGGACATCCGAAAAAATTCGTAAAGCCAATAGTCGTTGAATTGCCTGGCGGGTTTGATCGCCGGGAAGGGATATTTCGTCACCTACTCTCAAACCGGTATTCGTTATAATTGCACTTGGCTCGGTGCCGCTTTGGGGATTAGTACCTTCGACGGAGATACCCAGAATTTTAAATCGCTCTGCTTCTGGGCGTTGGCTATATCCTTGTTGGGTTAAAAGAAAGGACAGGAGAAGAAAAGTGATGAAGGATATTCGATACAATGGATTATCATCCCGTGACATTTTTTAAAAATCGTTTCAGCGAGAT
>DASRUF010000087.1:0-4095 GCA_035655575.1 Bacteroidota bacterium
AAGATTGATTAAAGGCAAAACTGACCTTATAAAATTGATCGGAGCACCTGTGATCCTTCCAAATGTAATTTTACTTCCTATTTCCAAGGGGGAGAAAAAAGTTACTCCACCACTTACAGATGATTCGAAATTAGAAATAGATCGCAATCATACGGAATTGAAGCGACTTACAAACGCCTATGAAGAATTGAGAATGATACGCGAAATTACTATTGAAAACGAGTCTGAGATGCAACCTCCAATTCAACATCAGCCCATAAACATAGAAGGTGACATAGCGACTCAACGAAGTTTTGACCTGGGAAAAAAGGTCCTAACATCACCTCAAAACTTATCATTCAACCTTCGAAAGGAGCATTTTGCTGGGATGTCAGTTCCTACAAAAGAAGTTTTGGACGAATTAGGAATTACAGAGAAAACAAAGTACTCAAAAGCACTTAGTCAGATCGAAGCAAGAGGTCAGGGTTTGTCTTTGGATATTGCAAAACGTACACCTTCTTATTCAAGAAAAATATTGATAGGAACTTCACTTATCAATCTCACAGATATCCAAGATCAAATAATTGGACCTGTTCCAATTGATCTTTCAGATACTTTAATTTGTGACTATCATTTTCCCTTCAAAATTGCTGATCTGAGAATCATTGAACAGGAATTATTGGACTATGTTGCTGGTGAAATTGCTCATGTTGAAAATATTATGCAAGGCGAAATGAAGGACAGAGGTACTCGCCGTTCAAAAATG
The DNA here is from genome assembly GCA_035655575.1 of Bacteroidota bacterium. Taxonomy (GTDB): domain Bacteria; phylum Bacteroidota; class Ignavibacteria; order UBA10030; family SZUA-254; genus DASRUF01. The sequence goes on from DASRUF010000087.1 coordinate 746, forward strand.
GTTGAAAATACATTCTATTCTTCATCAGAAAGAGAAGAAACGAATGAAAAAGATACACAAACAACAGAACGTTATACTCTTGAAAAGGAAATTTCAAAAACCGTTAAAGAAGACAAGGCTTTGGAGCTTAACGGCAAGGTTGATATGCAGTATTATGGCCCTGTTAATGTTCAAGCCTCTCTTTCAGCTGGATATTCTACAAGTAATTCAAGTGAAGAATCGACACGCAATGCTATAAGTTTCGCAAAAGATATTGTCCAGCGCTCTGCCCAAAAGGTAATTGAAAAAATTAAGCAAGAACAAACACTTAAAACCATTGATGAGTTTGAAGAAACCAATCGTCACTTATTAAATAATGTATCAGGTCAACATCATGTGGTTGGTGTATTTCGGTGGTTGAACAAGGAATACAAAGTGTGGTTGAAGAATTATGGTAAGCGAGCTATATACGAGCTCATGATTCCAGAACCTGCAGCATATCATTTATTTGCAATGACACAGAAGAACGATGATTCAGGAATTACATTTATGGAACCGAAGATGCCGAGTGGCTTAAACTCACACAAGGATATTACGGCATTAAATTATCATTTGTGGGGCGCTTTGTTCAATGCTGATTTAACCCCTCCACCCCCGCAGTCAATAATAACATCAAAAGGAATTAGCCATGTTAGTACTGCCCACACAGTATCTGTTGGCGAGGTTATAATACCTCAAGGTTATCGAGCGTTGAATGCATGGGTGAATTTTCACGGACCTAATTGGCAAAATTCTTGGGGTACAGTAATGTTTGGTTTGCACGAAATATTTCATGGTCCAAATTGGACATTAAATAATGAAAGTGATACTGTCAAGGTTACCCTTTGGTCATTTGGTGCTTGGTCAGCAGCTCACATTGATGTTGAATCAGTGATTACACCTGAATTTTTGGAAACTTGGAAAATCAAGACATACAAAGCTATTATTGATGCGTATGAAGCTAAGAAAGCAACCTACGATAATGCAATTGCTGAGGCAAAAGCAAACGCCGGCATTGTAATACGCGGTAATAATCCCCTCTACAATACAACTATAATAGAGACAGAATTAAAAAAGAATGCCATACGATTAATGACTCACTGTAATCCACTGCATTCAAGTGCTATGTTAGATGAAGGTGATTTCGACTGCTGCCAGGTGATGCGAGAGGCGCCTTATATTAAGTTTGTTGAACAAGTTTTTGAATGGAGAAATATGGTTTATGAATTTTATCCATATTATTGGGCAGAAAAAAATCACTGGTCAAATCTCTACAATCTTTCTGATACAGATCCGCTTTTTCAAAATTTCCTGAAGGCTGGTTACGCGCGAATCCTTGTTCCAGTAACTCCTGGCTTTGCACAAGCTGCCATGAATTTTGTCACTTTGGGTACACCTCATTTAAACGATCTGGCGCTCATGCCTGTAATGGATATAATAAACGGATTGGATGAAGATGCACCAACAATGAAGTCAGCTAGGGTTTCAACCCAATCAAACATTGATCTGACTGCTCCAGGGCCTACAATTGATGGTGTGACAATGGTTGCAGGAGACCGTCTTCTTGTAAGATTCCAGAATTTGGAAAGCGAAAATGGAGTTTATATCTGGCAGGCAGACATGACCCCAATACCTATGATTAGGGCAAATGATGCTGATAGCAATTCGGAATTGAGTCTATCTATTATTGCTGTCACAGCAGGATCTGATTCAGGATTTATGTTTAAGGAGACAGAGATTATTGGTCAAATAGGGCAAGATCCCGTTGTGTACAAGATTGCTGCAGAAGTCATTAACGAAAGTTTGCTGATTCCAACGGAGTTAACTATTCTCGAATGTCAGAGCGCCGGAATAGAGCCAACTAAAATGAAAATACTGGGATTGTGCGCAACACCCGGTATTATGGCTTCACCTCCAGGTGATATAACTCCGCCTCATGAGCATTAGTAGATTTATCGTCACGATCTATTGAATATTTCAATTCAAGTTATGCCGATGAGACGATGAATGTAGCTCATGATGATGGAAAACCTTCGAAACTGAGTCTTTATTCCTTCACAGTTGCAGCTGCCTCTTTTATTACAAATAAATGGTTGATTAAGAAATAAAAGTTTCATGCAATAGCTGAAATAGAAAACAAAATGATAAGCGACAATTTAAGATTCCTCAATTCAAAAAAACTATACCGAAGACCCGTGGAGAAGAGACTTTCTTCATAATTCATCAAAATAGAACTATAAATCATGGTAGTCTCAGTATCCTTAAGGCAATTGTTATGCATCCACTGATGAATGATTGATAAAGCTGTCAATTAGTTTAAAATTGATTTATTTTTGAAATGGACCTAAAATAAAAACTCTGCTGTTGTGATGATTGTAAAGTCTTAATTAGCCTTTGCCTATAAAAATAGATTTTTAAAAATTCATCATTTTTTACTTTTAGGTGGTCCTTTTCAAAAAAAGTGAAATGAGTTTAAATGCATATTCCGCTGATGCTGACCCACCGTTCCGGCCATTCTGACCCACCCATCTACCTTTGTTCAAAGACCTGAGACGATAAAAATATCATTGTTTAGCAATTACACTTTTGTAATCTTGCGTGTTGGGTTAAACGGAAGCGGGCCCTGTAGCATGTGCTACAGGGCGGGCTCTGCTGAGGAGCAACCCGCCAGGGATAGGCCCAATGCGACGGAGTAAATCTGTTCAGAATGCCGTGGTGTTGAACACAGCGGCATTCGCATTTTTGGGAGAGTTACTCTTGAGCAAACATGCCTTAAAAAACCTATGCCTTTCATTGCAGTATGGTTAATCATTGTTTTGAGATTTTGATCGTAAAGAAGGTCCTTTAAGCTCGATGCGATGGTAATGCGCTGTGAGTCTGTCGAGGATTGCATCGGCCAGAGTGCCATCGGCGATGTATTCATGCCATTTACCGATAGGCAATTGACTGGCGATAACAGTGGAACGCTTTTGATATCTGTCTTCGAGGATCTGGAGCAAGAGGAGCCGAATGGATTGATCCAGAGGCTGGAGTCCAAAGTCATCGAGAATGAGCAATGGAGTACTCTCAATCTGATTGAGGAGTTTGATAAGAGATCCATCCAGCTTTGCGATGGTAGCACGCTCAATAAACCGTGTCATATTCAGATAGAGTGCCTTGTATCCACGCAGACATGCCTGGTGACCAAGTGCGCAAGCAAGGAACGACTTTCCACATCCGGTAGCTCCAGTGATCAGGATATTCTCCGATCTGTCAATGTAGGAGCAGTCTGCATACAGAGCGACCTGTTCTTTGGACAGATTCCGCTGTTTAGAACATGTGACCTCTTCAAG
>DASRUF010000088.1:0-3872 GCA_035655575.1 Bacteroidota bacterium
AGTGAAGCCGGAGTTCCTTTTCCCGAAACGTCGCCTACGGCAATAATATATTTTTCATCTCCAAGTGGAATAACATCGTAATAATCACCACCAACTTGTTTAGATGAAATGTTTGTTGCCGAAATATCAAAATGGGGAATCTGTGGAAGTTTAGCGGGGAGTAATCCCCTTTGAATCTCTTTTGCAATAGTTAATTCGTCTTCCATTCGTTGCTTTTCAATTGCTTCTTTAAATAGGCGAGCATTTTCCAGTGATATAATGGCAAGGTTACCCAGTGATGTAAGAAACTCAAGGTCTGTTTGTGAATAATCATCACCGCGGAGTTTTCCGCCAAGTCCAAGAATTCCTCTGACTTGATTTTGTAGTTGGAGAGGAATAAGCACCTCAACTCCAGCTTCCTTCAAAAATCGTTGATAAGCAAGCTCATTTTTTTTATTCAACGATGATACAAGAGTGGGCTTTACCACCGACGGAAATAACCGCCACAACTCCGGATTAAGCTGACTATCGAGCCGTGAAGAAACGAGATTCATCAATTCGTCTGTTTGGAGACAAATGAAATACCTATTGACACCTATCTGCCCCATGATTGAAAACAATAGCAATTTAATAAGACGATCTGAGTCAAGAACCGTGTTGAACTCCTTACCGAGTTCGAAGAGTGTATTAAGCTCTTGTATTTTCCTATCCAGTTTGCGATTGAGCTGATTTAGCTCCGCGAATACAAGTCCTTTATCGATTGCTAATGCAGCAATATTTGTCAATGATTTAATGTAAGTTTCTTCCTTCTGATTAAATTTCATTTTTACTGCACTCTGGCCGAAACCGACCACACCCAAAATCTTTTCACGTGCGACTAGTGGGATGATTACGTGGATACCATGTTCTCTAAAATATTTTAACCACGGAAATCTACGCGCATCTTCATCCGCGACATAGATTAATCGCTTAGGGAGATTTTTTAATGTTATCTCTTGCCCCGTCGAAACATTGGAAATTCCTTTAACAGCTTCAACAGTATAGGTAATATCGTTCTTCTCAATTAAAACAATTCCCCTTAAGGAGAGCAGCTTCCCCATTAATGTAAGGAGAAGGTGTCCGAGGATAAATTTTAGATCCAGTGATGCATTAACAATATTACTAAAATCAAAAAGGGCGCCTAAGTCGAAGCGACTTTCATATTGTTTAAGTTTGTCAGTAGTGAGCGTCGAAGTTTGAGCCATAAAGGAAGGGAGAGAGACTTACTTAGATTTATTGATCATGTTTATTTTTTAAATACTTAATCAGACGTACTTCATTTTTTTTATTGGGTAACAACTTATATTCAACCTCATCCATCAACGATCGAATCAGATACATCCCCAATCCACCTCTGCGATATTGGGTGAGATGTTCCCGAAGGTTTGGAAGCTTTATAGATTTTGGATCGAACGAAGATCCCTGATGAATAATGATAACTTCAAACCTGCTGTTCTTGGCAGCGGTGGCGATTTCTATATCATTATTAGGGGAATAATTGTAAGAATGTTTAATAATATTTGTACACGCTTCGTCAACTGAGAGAGCGATTTTATTCACCGATTCTTCATCGAATCCAAATTGTTGAGCAGCATCGGAGACTTGAGCGCGAACAATATTCAGATTTTCCGTTAGACTCTTGATTTTTAAATACACAGTATTTACACTTTCCTCTTCATGAAATATTCACCTTACCATCATCAAAAAATTCCTATTTCTTTGCCTTACCAAATTTCAGTAATGCTTCTTCCTCATCCTTTGTGATATCGTAAAGCAAGGGGAATCCAAGCAAATCGAAAACATTATACACTTTTGGTGACATGTTTGATAATTTGATGTCGCCCTTATTTTTTCTGACATCTTCGATGTATGCCATGAAAACACCTAACCCTGCACTACTTATATACGAGAGATCTTTACAATTGATTACAATGTTATATTTCCTGTTCTCAATGAGATCTTGAAAAGCCTTCTCGAGATCGGGTGCCGTGTGCGCATCCAGATATCCTTTTAGATCGAGAACATTGATATTACTTGATTCCCGGATATCAATCTTAAAATTACTCATAATGTTTCTCCATGTAATAAATTAATATATTAATGATCTTGTTTCATCCATTTCATTACAACCAGAGTTAAGTCGTCCTCCGGTGACTCATGATGCATGTGCTGATCGACAGCCATAATGATCAAATCACGAACTTCTACAGCTGATTTCCCAGACACATTTTGCATAAGTTCCAGTAAACGATCATAACCGAATTCCTCACCATTCTTCCGATGAGCTTCGGTTAAACCGTCTGAATAAAATATCGCCGTATCACCATATGAGAACTTAACCTGCTCTTGTGAGATGGTATTTGCAAATAATTCAGCTGTTCCCATTCCTAATCCCAATCCTGTTGGTTTAATAAACCGAGTAGAATGTCTTGTAACATGAATCATTGGACAATGACCGGCCCGAGCAATGGTCATGAGACCATCACGTAGATCTAGAACACCATAAATTAAGCTAATAAAAGAACGTTTGTCAATACTTCCAAGTAGTGCCTCATGTGCCTTTGTAAGAAATTCCTTGGGTGAGCGGTAGATTTTGCTCAAGGATTGAAAAATCCCCTTCATCTCAGCCATGTAGAAAGCAGCCGAGACTCCTTTACCCGAAACATCACCAACAAGGATTCCGAGATGATATTCATCGAGCATCATAAAATCGTAGTAGTCGCCTCCTACCTCAAATGCCGGAGTGGACAACGCTTCAAGGTCAACTTCTTTTAGGACGGGAAGCTCCTGAGGTAAGAGCTTCCTCTGCATCTCTTGTGCAACCATCATTTCACGCATTAAGCGTTCTCGCTCCAATGATTTTTCGATAAGGTGTGAATTTTCTATAGCAACCGTCGCTTGATCGGCAAAGGCGGAAATGAGATCAACATCATCGCGATCGAAACCGAATTCCATTTCTTTTGTTGCATAAAGAATTCCGATTACTTTGTCATGCGATACCAATGGAACTATAACAAGTGAATTGAATTTTTGTTCTAAATGAGAGAGATGTTGGGTACGTTTATCAATTTTAACTTCATCGATAACAATGGGTTTTCGTGAATCGAGAACGAGTGATCTGATTGATGTCCCACCACTGGTAATGATAGCATCGGTGTCTTCACGCGAAATATTTTTCATTGCAACAACTTCTATTTCAACTATCGGTCGCTTGCTCAGGGAATCCCCTTTGGGATTGTGCATTGTTGACGGATATTTAATAATCTCAAGCCACGAACTTTTGGCTTCACAAACTTCTAACATCATCGTGGTCACTGAATCAACAAGCTCATTAAAGTCGAATACCTGAGTGACTAAACGACTTAAATTGTGAAGTGATGATACTTCAGTGGTTTTTCTGTCAAATGCTTCCGCAGTCGGAAGATGAAACAGCGTACTGACGAATGTCATTCCGAAATAAATTGTGGCGAATATACTTACGGTAGAAATAAATGTCCTGAGAATTGGAGAATAGAATGTGATAGCTTTATTAATTTCAGTTCCACTGAGCGATATGATGTCAAAGCCAATAAAAATACCGAAAAGTAATAATCCATAAATGATACTGAAAATTTTTTCACGCCGAGAGAGGTATACAATCCAGGATAAGCGAAACGAGTTCATGAACATCATAATTACTGCTATCCCTGTCAAAAATGATGTCGTGATGCTTGATTCTAATGGGCGGGCAAGCAGGGTTGAAAATGCTGTCGTTAAGATAAGTCCAAGCATGATAAGAAAATTTCGCCGTGTTCCCTTTCGGCGTTTTAAAAAAATAATATCCCTGATCACCATGAGAACAATTATCATCGTGA
>DASRUF010000089.1:0-4114 GCA_035655575.1 Bacteroidota bacterium
ATTAAGACCGACGCTAAATCTTTGTTCAAATGCTGAGGGCCGCCATAATGTAGCAATATCAAAGCTCATGGTGGTTGCTACACCTTTTCGGTCTTGTCCCTGTACATTGATGTTTGCCAATGAGCTATGAATTAATCTCAGATTTAACCCAATGCCCAAGTCAGCAGAAAGTTTCGTTGCGTACCCGCCTGTAATTGCTGTCTCATAAGCTTTAAATGTTCCAAGCGGGGTTGGATCGTCCCTTGTGATAGTGAATTCACCAAGATTCAGATAGGTAATACTCGCTGAAATTGTTCCCCCTAATTCATCGATGTGATTTCGATAAGTAAGGAAATCATAAAATAAATCTGCTTGCTGAAATGCTGGCAGCCAGTTAGAGTGTGTTAAACTGATTTCTTGACCAACTTGAAACGCTAATCCTGCAGGATTCCAGTGAACAGCAGATGCATCATCGGCAAGACCAGCACCCGCTTCGCCCATTCCATCGGCTCGCGCATTTGGTGCAATGAGTAAAAATGGTACTGCGGATTCTCCTTGCCCAAACACGATTTTGGGCAGCAACCCACCAATGACAATATATGATATAATAAAAAGGGAGATCGTTTTCCCCATCTTATGCGAAGTCATATTCTTTTCCCTTATATAATAGATATTGAACTATAAAATATTGATGAATTAAAAATTATTTTGGAGAATCCTTCTGGTTCAATTTACCACCTTTCAAAATCATATGCAATCTTCCTTCTCAGAGACTACTTGATTATTTCAAGATACTCAACTTCCCGAGTGCTTCATCGGTAAACCTGCGATCCTCGGTTTTCACAACGACTTTGTAAAGATAAATGCCATTGGCTAACACATCGCCATCATCATCGCGTCCATCCCACTCTATCCGAACAGTCCGATTGTTAATATTTCTTTCCTCCAATGATCTAAGCAGCCTACCTGCGACGGAGTAAATTTTAATTTCAGCATCGATGGGAACAATCTGGTTATGTTCGAATGTAAAAAAGGTCGAAGACGAAAAGGGATTAGGATAGTTAAAGATATTATAGAGTTGTAATCCAACACTCGTTACAACATCAAAGACTGTTTCAGTGGTAGATGAATTGTTGTATGTATCCCACGCTCGTATCCTCAACTTATGTGGTCCCAGTGATAATATTCCAAGAGGATATTCAATTCGACCATTTTGGTAGTCATCAATCACACTTTTATAATAATCTGTGAGATCTATACTTTCCCGTTGCTCATCCAGCCACGCTTCTAATCGATGACCAATTCCTGAGCCTGAAGTATTAATGCCATTAACATCAAAAAGATGGGCGAGGAGAACAGGGGATTCTTTGACAACATCACCTGCGCGAAATCCTTCTTGATCGATGAACAATTGAATTTGAGGTCCTTCAATATCCTGCAATGCAGTTGTATCCGTTCCCCCGACACGAAAATTGGTTGTTGATCCCGCCCCATCAAGTGATGAATTCCAAAAATAGATCGTCGCACGACCATAATCGTCACCGTATGAAATATCCTTGGGGACGATAAAATTGGCATGTAGCATACCATTAGTAATTGACTGCTCACCACGATACAGGACGCTTCCTTGCGCTATGTATTCAGATTCAATGCCATCTGGATCATAGAGTCGAACGCGACGCGAGGCATCATACACGACTACCTGAGCACGACCAGTGAAGTTTTGTTCCTGTTGTCCAACACTATCGCGAACACTTGCCTTCAACGATGCTTTACTCAACGCCTGCAGTTGGGTGGTCTGTGAAGTATGAACATTATTGATACTGTCAACAGAGGCAAATAATTCTGGAAATGCAAGTTGCAGGGCCGGATCGCCTAAGAGAAAATACTTCCTATCATTATCGCTTGTCCGGCGCTGTTTCGTTCGATAGATGAGATCGCCGAGTCGCTGGGGAACTATGCGCCCAATACTATCCTTCTGAAAAAGAATTTCATACAATGTTTCATTCAATAGAAAATTATCAAAGGCAAACACTGGACGAGTTGCTGAAAATACACTTATCGCACCCGCTTCAGGCATCTCAAGCAAAATCTCCCCCCCACTTTGTTCTCCTATCACGTCAAACTGTGAATAGTTACACGTTGCAGCTACAAGGAAAAAATACTTCCCCTTGTTACGAAGCAATGGAAAATCGGTCTCTCGAACGAACACCGCTTCGTGTGTCCATAAGCGCGGATTGCCATGACCCGTAAAGTTAAGCACTAACGTACCCTGATTAATTTGGTTTTGAATTGCTATGTTTACTGCTGGCTTTCTTCTTCCACCGGGTGCATAAATGGTAGGATATTCATAGAGATAGATTTTCTTATTTTCAAAAAGCGCCGGGACCATACGAGAAATCGCTTCTGCTTGATCGGTATGAATAAAGTAATTATTACGATCGCCAGCGCCTGCCGGTCCATCATCTGCAACAAAAGTAAATCGAACTTTCCAAGGATCGATGGCTGGATTGGTCTCGTATTCAATGATCTTATCCACCATTGTGTGTGCCTCTCTTATCGTCCGAGCAGATAACCGTCCAAGTCCAAGATTCACTCGCTCTACGTTATTAAAAGTTACGAAACCATCATCTGTAGCATAGGATAACAGGGGCCAAAATGATTCGCTTGTCTCCCACGGCGGAATCCAATTGGGGTCCGAAGATAGGATTCCCTTGTAGTCGTAGTTCCCATCCCCAAACAAGAGAACGTATCGAGGGGGAACGCGCCATGTCTCATAGATATATTTGAGATAATTTCGGACAGCAATCGGTGTTGGCAATCCACCCGAAAATTCATTGTATATCTGCTGAATATCAACGACGAGACTTCTGAGAAACCTTGTTCCAGGTTGTTCACGATATGTTTTTAATCTCTGAGCCGCAGGAAGAAATTCAGGATGACTAACAATGATGTAATCTGCTTCCATTGGTTCACCGTGCAAGTTTTGATTTGCAATCCGATTCAGGGAACCAGGTGTTTTGTAACCGTTTGAGCCAACGATATAAAATTCTCTCGTTGATCCTGAACTCAGTTGAACTTGAAATGAGCATCGATCATTGGAGGGCGAAATCAAGGGATTCGAGATGATCAGAAGGCTATCGAAATTCGTCACGTCGAACACCCGAATCTGCCCACCAGAAAAACCACTAATCGCATATTCGGTGATGGAAGTGGTGTCCTTGCTATGAAAGTTGAAAACATCGTTTTGAGCTTTTAGAAATTTTGAATAAAATATTTCATACCAATCAATGTAACCAACGCCAGCTGGGCTAACGGAATTATACCTAAAACGAAGTTGACTTTGTACATCAGAAAATTTTGGAACCTGTGTCGTTGAGATTACGACACTCTTGAACTGCTTATCGAAATAGCTCCCAACCTGTGTGCTACTAATTTCTATCGGAGAGAGTAACTGGTCTCCATGCTCATAGATCATAAATTGAGATGAGCCTGAAGATCGGGCGCCAATGTGGAATTGATACGTCATAGCTCGTGTAGTATCAAGCGCATATAGTGGATGGACATAAGTCATTTGCTCGCCAGTATTAAATGATTGACCCAGCCATTCCAGCCCCGACGAAAGAATGCTCACCTTTTCATCCTCGCGAAATATCTTACCTAATACCGCCGCAGGGCGGTAAACGTCTGGCTGGTTTAATGATGGGATTACGGTCATATGTTTGCTCGTCGCGCCGCCGTATGTGAGCCAATAAAAGTTTGTTTCGGTAAAATGATTAAGATAATGGTTAAATGCCTTTGTAGTAGAATTATACTTCCAGCCGCGTGTACCCTTACCAAAAAAAACTATATAATCTTCAGGGTCCAAGCGTCCAAGCGTCCCACTGTCAAAAATATCGATAGCGTTTTCGATGAGATCATCAACCGAAATATCTCTTGGAGACATGGATAATTCGGAGCCACCGTTTCCATATACCTTTATTGTATTTGGATCAGTTGAGGGCGGAATACCTGCGTTGACCATCATTTGTCCTGTCAGTTTGTACATACCATCTTCAGAAATAGAGAAGCGATACCAAACCCCCGAGCTTAAAACACTATTTCTTAGAGCTGATTTCTGATATCCGATATCATC
>DASRUF010000090.1:0-8761 GCA_035655575.1 Bacteroidota bacterium
AGGGACCTCTCGATGATTACGACACCACCCCGCAATCGATTGCCAATTATCACGGAGATTATTCCCGCATCCGATGGTCGGAGGCCGCATTGGCAGGTTGTCCGTGAAGCAATTCTAAAAGAACTCCATCGCGATGGACAAGCTTATTTTGTCCATGATCGAGTTCAGAATATCGGTGCTATCGCCGATCAGTTGAAATCTCATTGTCCAGAAGCTCGCGTTCATATTGCACATGGTCAGATGCATGGAAGTCAACTAGAACAAACGATGCTGAATTTTCTTGAAAAGAAATATGATGTTCTTGTGTGTACAAAAATCATCGAATCTGGTCTGGATATCCCCAATGTCAATACTATTATCATCAATCGTGCGGATCAATTTGGACTGGCAGAATTATACCAATTGCGTGGTAGGGTTGGGAGAGCAAATCTACAAGCATTCGCATACTTACTTGTTCCCCCAGTGAATGCTCTTCCTAAACAGACTTTACGCAGACTACAAGCAATCGAGGAGTTTACAGAGTTAGGATCGGGCTTCAATCTGGCAATGCGAGATCTCGAGATACGTGGGGCTGGGAATATCTTCGGGGCAGAGCAATCGGGTTTTATTATCGAGATGGGGTTCGAAACATATGAACGGATTGTTCGTGAGGCAGTGGAAGAGTTATATCGTGAGGAATTTAAGGATATTGCTTTTGAACAAAGATCGTTGCGTATACAGCGAAGTGCAATGAGTTTAAATGTTGAGCCGCGAACCATGGTTGAATATGACATTACAGCGTTGATCCCAGATCTTTATATCGAGGCTGATAATGAACGGCTTGATATCTATAGGCGATTATATCGAATAAATAGCACGGAAGATCTTCAGACTCTGCGAGAAGAACTACGTGATCGGTTTGGAGAGTACCCTGAAGAGGTTGAGAATCTTTTTCAACTAATTGATTTACGGAATATTGCTTCGAGCATTGATTTTCCAAAAATATCGTTAAAGGGTGGAAAATTAATCGTCACATTACCTGACCAAACCAATGAAGCCTTTTATAATTCAGAAAACAATTCTCAAGCCCTGTTCCAGAAGATCATGCGAAAAATTTCTGAGGATAGGCATCACAATGTTCAGGTTAAGCAATCGGGAAAAGAACTACGTCTAGAATATTCTTGCCATAATGAAAAGTCTATAAAAGATTACCTTATGGAAGCCAGGAAAAAGTTAGAGGAGATTAGGCTCTGTTGTGAATTATCAACTGAGTGATGGAAATGTTTTATCGAGAGGAAGTTTAAACTTATTCGATCTTTTTATATTTCTTTAAAAGCATGATTACCTCTTTGAGAGGTAAGGCATCTACAGTGATACCGTCTTTGCCTATCATTGTAACGGCTCTGAAGAGCGAGTTGTAGATAGCCTCTTCGGTTGCTTCAACGACTGCTTGAAACAACGGCGAGAGTTGATCTTGGCGAAGAATATTCTGACGATATAACCCGCTTGAATCTGCATAGATTCGAACGCTCTTAGCAGTAGAAAATGCAATGACGTAATCACCGCTTCCGTGATTCATCGATGATCCAGTTTTTCCTAAAGCAAGTGGCGCACGTCTTGCAAGACGCTTGAGTTCATGTGAGCCAAGCGGCGCATCGGTGGCTACAATGATCATGCAGGAACCATCGTTATACTTAAGTTTGTCCTGCCATGGAAATTTTCCAAGTTCTTTTCCAATTGGAACACCAGCAATTTCAAGCATTCCACCATAATTCGTTTGTACTAAGACCCCTATGGTATAACCCCCCAATGATGGAGGAAGTATCCTGGATGATGTCCCGATTCCACCCTTCCAACCGAAGCAGACAGTTCCCGTGCCTGCCCCCACCGACCCCTCCTCGACCTGTGCGCCACGAACGGAGTTCAAAGCATCCATCACATGCTCTTTTTTTACATGCCGACCTCGAATATCATTAAGAACGCCATCATTTGTCTCACCAACAACTGGATTGATAGATCTAACTAATTCGTTGTTAGGCAATGAGATCATGTACTCAGCCAGCGCATCTGCGGCTATCCAAACACTCAATGTGTTGGTGAGAATGATGGGGGTCTCTAACTCGCCTAACTCTTCTACTTGAGTTGATCCGATGAGTTTGCCAAATCCATTTCCAACCACAACTGCAGCGGGCACTTTTTCCTTGAAAATGTTTTCCTCGTGAGGCACGATAGCAGTAACGCCCGTACGGGTATTTTCACCTTCGATGATAGTTGTATGTCCAACTTTCACACCGGTAACATCCGTGATTGCGTTGAATGTTCCCGATTTGAAAACCCCAATTGTTAAGCCAATATCATGCACCCTAAATCGAACATCTTGGCTTAAACAAAAGCCATAAGCTAATAATGAGACTGCAAGGAAAAAAATAAATTTACGCTGCATATGATATTATAAAAAGTTTTAGGGCTGCAATAACGAGAACAACGGCGAGAAGACGTCGTAAAAGTAGGTCTGAGAATTTGATTGCACCCAATCTGGAACCAATATACCCACCCACACTTGCTGCAAGCACTAATGGCAGATATTCTCCGATGACAAGATTATCGCTGATATATCTTCCGAGAATTCCAGCAATGGAATTTAATACAATGAATGATGCCGATACAGCAGAGGTCGTTTTTACATCGCTCCATTTCATCAGTATGAACAGCGGACTGAGAAATATTCCCCCACCCACCCCGACTATTCCTGAGAGAAATCCAACGCCACCTCCTATGAATAGTGCGATTAAAAATTTAGGTGGTTGTATCTTGTTTTTAACATCGAATATCGTAAGATGTGAAGCGAGCCAGACTGCGGCTCCGACAAGGACGAAACCGAGCAGAAAGGAGTAAAGTGAAGTTGAAATCTGAAGCATTCCACCAAGAAGAGCAAGCGGTATTGATGTGATAAGAAACGGAAAAGCTAATTTGAGAGAAAAATGCCCTGCACGGTAGAATGCAATAAAAGCAATGCTTGCAACAACGATGTTGAGTAGAAGTGCAGTCGATGACATTTCTTTTGGGGCAATAGCGAAGAACGAAAAGACAGCGAGGTAACCTGAAGCACCACCATGACCAACAGATGAATAAAGAATGGCAACGACGAAGAAAAGCATCGATATAGTAATAATTAATGGTAACGAATACTCCATAAGTAAGCTCATTCGCCGATGATTTGAATGTTCACCTCCCTGGCTCGTGGTCGATTATCAAAGTCAATGAGGACTATTTGTTGCCACGTTCCAAGTTGGAGCTCTCCACGAATAAGAGGAATTGTAAGCGATGGTCCAATGAGTGCTGCTCGGACGTGGGCGAAACCGTTGCCATCGCCCCATCGAGCGTCGTGAGCATAATGAATTCCTTGAGGAGCGATTCGTTCGATAGTTTTTTTAAGATCGTCCACCACTCCGCTCTCAAACTCTATTGTTGTGATCCCGGCAGTAGAGCCGGGAACGAAAACCGTCGTAATTCCGTTTTCACACTTCGAGTTCGATACCAACTCCTGCACTTTTGGTGTAATATCTTGTACATCACTGAATCCTTTTGTTTTGATTTGGAAAGAATAAGATTGTACTGCCATAGTATTCACCCCGCAGTGAAATAGCTCCTTTTTTTTGAATGTAAAAGAAATTAAATTATTTCAACCACAATTACAAGAAATAAATGAAAATCTTGGCACTCACAGATATTCATGGATCGTACGACAAAGCTGAAGAAATCATCAAGAGAGAAATCGCAGATGTTCTTGTTATCGGAGGAGATTTAACCACCGTGGGCACGGTAAAAGAAGCTGATAGTGCAATTAAACGATTTCAAAGATACACGGCTCAAGTGTTCTGCGTTGCCGGCAACATGGATCTGCCCCAGCACGACGACTTGTTTATGCAATTAGGTGTTTCGATCAATGGGCAAGGGAGAGTTGTGGATAATGTGGGATTTTTCGGGGTTTCAGCCAGTCCTCACTCTCCATTGCATACACCATATGAGTTATCCGAAGAGGAAATCTCTAAACGAATTCAGGTTGGATTCTCAGAGGTGGACCATTGTGAAATCAAAATTTTTGTACCGCACGTTCCACCGTTTGGAACGAAAGTTGACATTGTTCATGCAGGTTATCATGTCGGTTCCTCGGCAGTTAGAGAATTTATTGAAAACGAACAACCACACGTTGTCATATGTGGTCATATACACGAGGCACGAGGACAAGATTCAATTGATAAAAGCATGATCGTCAATTGTGGACAAGCAAGTAATGGTTTTTTCGCTGTTATTCAAATTTCTGATGAAATTCAGATTATGACTCATAAGCTCTGATAATCATTTTAGAGTCAAGTTACTTACCACAATTCTACATTATTACCCCACAGAAAAACCCTCAAAATCTACTCATTTCGCCTCATTTTTTATCTAAAGGTCAAAATACCTTTTAAAAATATCAAAAACGCCTACATTCACTTGACTTTCATATAAAAAGGTGTAAATTTGAAATTCACGGTGGGGAAAAGTGGGGAATAATGGTGTAAATGAATTTCAAATTTTTGTCCTTTTCATTGATAGATCTAAACTGAAAATATGTCATCGTTCAAAGGCTCATATATGTATGCTGTCGATACCAAGGGACGGGTAAATTTACCAGCAAAGCTACGAAAGTATGTTTCACCCGAGACTAATGATACTTTCGTGGTTACGAGAGGGTTTGAAAAGTGCCTCTTCGTTTATCCAATAGATGAGTGGAATAAATTAGAACAAAATCTAAGGAATCTCTCAGCATATAATCAAGAACACAGGCGATTTATTAGGGCTATCCTTGAGCTTGCTCAAGAGAGTCAATTAGATGGACAAGCCCGTCTTTCAATTCCACAGGAACTTCGGGAATATGCGAGCATTCAAAGTGAAGTTCGTATCATTGGGACCCTCGATAAGATAGAACTCTGGAACCCAAAGGAGTATGATGAATACAGAACCACACAACCCGAAAGTTATGAAAGCATTGCTGAAAAGGTTATGAAATGAATTTCACCTCCCTTTAAAGGGTGAAATTTTCCTCATCGGATTAATCGAATATTATTCATGACCAATGTTTATCACACACCCGTCCTGGCTGGTGAAGTTCTCGAATATTTACAGGTCGTACAAAATGGGATATACGTTGATGGCACGCTTGGTGGTGGTGGACATGCTGAAAATATATTACAAAAAAGCGCTCCATCCGGAAAACTTGTGGCAATTGATATGGATAAGGAAGCGATAATATTTGCAAAGAATCGTTTAGAGAAATACAGAGATCGTGTAATATATATACACGATAATTTTTCCAACCTTATGAATATCACGCATAACCTTGGAGTTGAGCGAATAAGCGGTCTCTTACTTGATTTGGGTATTTCTTCTCACCAATTGAATGAGAAGTCCAGGGGATTTAGCTATCGAACAAATGATCGTCTCGATATGCGAATGAATCAATCGCAATCCCTCGATGGCTGGACTGTGATTAATAAATATGATCAGCAGAAATTAACGCATTGTTTTTCTCACTATGGAGAAGAATATCACTCGATGCGTATAGCGAAAAAGGTCGTAGAAGTACGAAACAAAAACCCTATAGATACAACATCGGAATTAGCAAAAATTGTTGAGTTAGTTGTTGGGAAACGGTTCCTTCAGAAATCATTATCAAGAATATTCCAGGCGATACGGATTGAGGTAAATAATGAACTGGATAATCTCCGGCAGGCACTAATTGATACCGTGGATTTGCTCGAACGAGGAGGAAGGATTGTCGTGATCTCATATCATTCTTTAGAAGATAGAATTACGAAAGAGTTTTTTAGGTGTGAGGCTAAAAAATCTCTTTCGGGGGAAAGCATATTAACACAGGAATCTCTTCAACCGCGATTGAGAATTCTTACCAAAAAACCATTGCGTGCGGGGATTAATGAAGTCACACTTAATCCACGAGCACGAAGCGCAAAAATGAGAGCAGCAGAAAAGGTATAATAATGCCTAAGATATTGAATTCACTGACCGATCCACCCCCAATCAACGCAGAAATTATAGAGCGACGCCATATCTACAGCTCCGATTCAAATGCGTCATTATCAGAAATTCCACCTCGTTATAACAGACCAATAAAACGTCGTAAAAGATCACCAATTAGATTGGTTTTGGTATTGATGACTGTTTCCTTTCTTATTGTATTCTATATCTGGAATAAGATAACTGTTAATCGTTTAGTTACAGATGTGAATGATCTTCAAACACAATACCAAAAAATCATAAGCATTAATGAAGTTTTTCGTGCAGAGGTCAACAAGAAATCGAGCCTTGAACGAATCGGAAAAATTGCCCTTGATAACATAGGATTAACATATCCTAAAGAACAACCGATATGGTTTATTATTGATAACCATCGTTTTGAGTCCTTACTTGCAGATCAAGGCCAGAGTTTATGATAGCGCTAAAAATAAAGAATCTGATGTTTGCCGAACTCTATGAATAATTCACCTGGAGCACAGCCATTCAATACCCACTTGGGGAAGGAAGCATCGCTTCGTCTAAAAGTACTTCAAGCCGTTATCGTGGCCCTGTTTATAATAATTTCCTTCAGACTTGGCCAGATACAAATTGTGGAATCACAAGAGTATCGTGAGATCGCACAAAAACAATACGAGTCAGAAATCATTCTTCCAGCTAATCGTGGTATCATTTATGACCGTAATATGAACGTCCTTGCTTCGAATTCCACGTTTGTTTCGTTTGGGGCTGATCCGATTCTTGCGGCAATAAATGCACGAACAATCGCTCAAAGATTTTCAAAATTGTTTAACAGGCCTCAAAGCTATTATTTAAAAAAACTCCAGGAGAAGTCACATTTTGTTTGGCTGGAACGTCAGGTTAGAATCGACTTTCTTAGGAAATTGGATCCTCAAAATCTCAATGGTTTGGTTGTCATTCAAGAACCCAAGCGCTTATACCATCACGAGAAAATAGGTGGCCAACTTATAGGATGTACGGATATTGATAACAAAGGATTAGCGGGAATAGAGTTAGCCTATGATAAATTTCTCCACGGAGTGGACGGCTACGTTGTTTTTCAACGTGATGGTCTTGGCAAAGCTCGTCCATCGATAGATTATCCACGCGTCGAACCAGTTGATGGAAATGATATTGTTCTAACGATAGATATAAATTTACAGGCAATCGTGGAAAAGTCACTCGCAAGGGGTGTTGAAACAAATAAGGCTGAGCGAGGATTAGTAGTTGTCATGCAGCCGACCACAGGTGAAATTTTAGCATTAGCCCAATACCCAAGCGTTGATCCCAATATTTTTGGAAAATATAATTTAGAGGATCAAAAGCTTCGAGCTGTAACCGATCTATTTGAGCCTGGATCAATTTTCAAGATAGTGACTGCGTCGGCAGCACTCGAATATAATCTTGTTTCTGCAAGTAAGAAGTTTTATGCAGAACAAGGAGAATATATTATCTCTCTTCCCTCGGGACAAGTGCGAAAAATTTCTGATGTTAACAAATATGAATGGATTACGTTTCAAGAGGCTGTCGAGTATTCAAGCAATATTGTGATGGCGAAGATCAGTGATTTGATTGGGAGTGAGAGGTTGTACAAAATGGCAAGAGATTTTGGTTTTGGAATATCGACAAGCAGTGGATTACCTGGTGAAGTGAAGGGCAAGCTAAAAAAACCTGCTGAGTGGTCTACAACCACACTAAATACAATTGCATTTGGATATGAGGTCGGTGTTACACCTTTGCAAATTACGGCAGCGTATGCTGCAATCGCTAACGGTGGTGTTTTAATGAAGCCATATGTATGTATGAAAGAAATCGATACAAAGGGTGCTATTATTCGAGAGAATATTCCACAGAGATTGCGCAGGGTAATTTCACCGCTAACTGCGGTAACTTTGAAAAACTTTTTAGAAGGGGTTGTCGAGCGAGGCACTGGTAAAGCGGCTGCGCTCACCGGAATGAAAGTGGCTGGTAAGACAGGGACATCGAAAAAACTCGTTGAGGGTCATTATGAAACAGGACGTTATATTGCATCCTTCGCTGGTTTTTTCCCTGCCGAAGATCCTCAATTTGTGTGTCTTGTAATGATAGAAAATCCGCGAGGTTTAAACTATTCGGGTGGTATGACTAGTGCACCGGTGTTTCGAGATATTGCAGAGCATGCGTTAAGTACCTCAGACGTATTTTCATCAATATCAACGTCGAAAATTCGTCACGTGAACAAAGTATCTTCAGGGGAACTTTCTTCATTCGATGCCTTGAAACCAACAACAACTCAGCACTCTAATTCTAAGATTAACGCTATATCAGTAGTTCCTAATGTTGAAGGCTTTAGCGTTCGGCGTGCAATTGATTTGTTAAAAAAGCGCGATTTTCATCCTGTAGTGATTGGTTCCGGAATTGTGATCCGCCAACATCCGGTATCAGGTGAGCCTGCTAATTCCCAAATGAAAATTACACTCGTTTGTCAACCAAAATCGTGGACGGCTACGACGACCAACTAAAAGGATTGTTAAGATATCAGATCATGCCAAAATAATTCAGCATGGCATCACTTAGCGAGGAATATGAAATTGTTGAGGAATTGGTGAGTATGAATTTAACAAGCCTTCTTAGGGGAGTAACAGTAACGAAAATGTTCCAGACGATGTTTGGTCAGATGGCCACTACGCATGAACTTGAAGTCTCTCGAATCCAATATGATTCAAGA
>DASRUF010000091.1:0-6552 GCA_035655575.1 Bacteroidota bacterium
CATATAACAACCCAGTTTCACCGTCGTTAATTGCATCACGTAATCCAGGAACATTACTTGCAAGAACCGTAGTACCACATGCGTTCGCTTCGACAACCGTCAATCCCCACCCTTCCTTCGATGAGGTGTTTACTGCGAACCATACTTCTTGCATTAAACGAACTTTTTCTTCTTCGTTAACGAATCCGGTAAACCGTACTACATGATTTATACCCAATTGTACTGTTAGGGATTCTAAAGCTTTCCGATTATCGCCCTCTCCAACGATGATAAGTTTAAGATCAGGGATCTTTTTCATAACGAGTGCAACTGCTCTGAGAAGATGTTCGATGGATTTATACTTCTTTAACCTACCAAAATATCCAATCAGTGGTTTGGTACTCCTTTGGATATTACTTCGTTTATGGATTGTATGATCCACGCAATAATTAATAATCTCAACCCTCGCAGGATCAAAACCCTTTTCAACAAGCTCAGCTTTTGTGCTGGGGGAGCCAACAATAAATGGTAGTTTTCTATTACGACTCAATGCAAATCCTGCTTTCTCAGTCAAATACACATAGAGGGCGAGTGGAAAGGAAACTTCGAGGAAGATACTTTTATCGAACATATGGTGAGTAATGAAATACAATGGCTCATGAACATACAAGGGTGTGAAGAAGGGTATTTTATTCATGTCATCAATAATCAGATCATACCCTCCATTCCGATATCGAAAAAAATACTGAAAGGGAACATGAAAATTGAAAAGATAACGTCCACCCTTCCGTAAGACTCTTATACCATTGATAATTTCCTCATCGGGTGCACCTTTGAACGATGAGCAAAATAATGTTACCTCGTGTCCCATCTTTACAATCCTTGAGAACACTTCATGTAAGTGTACCTCAGCACCACCAGCAAGAGGGTTTTTAATGTCCTGCCAATTGAAGATGAGGATTCTCATGAAGAATGGCTAATTCGACCTTCCCAGTACAATAATAAATCTTTTATCGTGTCTCGAAGTGGTATCTTAGGTGCCCAGCCTGTGGCATCTCGAAGCCTTGCCGCACTCCCAACGATTCGTTGAATTTCCTGAGATCGTTGGCGCCTTGGATCAGGGAGGATGTCGCTTTCAATTCCTGCTATCTCAAGCATCATCGTTAAGAGAGCCTTGAGTTCAACCGCTTTCTCAGAACAAACATTATAAACCGCATGGGGTTGAGGATGATCAAGAAGCTCGATGTACGCCTGGACTACATCGCGCACATCTGTAAAGTCTCTCTCAGGATAGAGGTTTCCAACGAAAATTTTAGGTTGACGTTTTTTGAGTTTTATCTCAGCAACCTGTTGGGCGAACGCCGACCCAACAAAGATTTCACTCTGCCGTGGACCGAGATGATTGAATGGTCGTACAACCACAACATTCAAACCAAACGATTTTCGGTACTGTTGAGCAATAAGATCGATGCTCGCTTTACTCGCCGCGTAAGGGTTAGTCGGGTTAAGGCTTTCTTCCTCCTTGATGGGTAACCGTTCCGATGATACTGCGCCGTAAACCTCACCGCTACTGACAACGAGAACCGAGCACGTAAATTTTTGAGAGAGTGTGAGTTGGCGAGCCGCTTCAAGCACATTAAGCGTGCCATTAATATTCGTATGAAATGTCTGAAGAGGATCATCTAAGGAATGGGGTACGAATGCCTGCCCAGCGAGGTGAAAAACCTTTTCCGGTCTTAGGGAATCAAGAATCTTCCAAATCTGCTGATAATCGGTGATATCAGTTTGGATGCATTGAATCCTTGGGAGAAGACTGCCAATGTTTTCGGTAGGAGTCTTATCACGAATGATGCCGGAAAGATTGATCCCAGTTTTTTGTAATAAGGCTTCTGCGAGATGGCTACCAACAAACCCATCAATTCCAGTAACCAGAACATTCATAAATGAGGAAACAACCTCATTCGTTGCGAAGCCGCTCGATATCGGAATCCACCATCATTGCCACAAGCTCTTTGAAAGAGACTGCCGGCTTCCAACCAAGCTTCTTTCGCGCCTTCTCTGCATTACCGCGAAGCTGATGAACCTCCGCAGGACGATAGAGGGATTTATCGACAACAACAAATTTTTTCCAATCCAGACCCACATGCTTAAACGCTAACTCAGCAAATTCCCGAACACTATGAGATTCGCCTGTCGCGATAACATAATCTTCAGCTTGGTCCTCCTGAAGCATCAACCACATCGCTTTCACATAATCACCCGCGTACCCCCAGTCGCGTTGAGCATCGAGATTGCCAAGCCGTAATTGCTTAGCCCGCTTAAGTTTAATGCGGGCAACGCTGTCTGTAATCTTTCTCGTAACGAATTCTTTACCACGTCTCGGCGATTCATGATTGAACAAAATACCCGAGACGCAAAAAAGATCATAGCTTTCCCGATAATTAATGGTGATGAAATGACCATACACTTTAGCTACTCCGTATGGACTTCGGGGATAAAATGGAGTGTTCTCATTTTGCGGGGTTTCTCGCACTTTGCCGAACATCTCACTGCTGCTCGCCTGATAAAATTTGATCTTTGGGTCAACAAGTTTGATAGCTTCGAGCATTTTTGTAACGCCAAGTGCAGTGAATTCACCCGTGAGAGTTGGTTGATTCCATGAAGTCGGCACAAAAGACTGTGATGCTAAATTGTAGACTTCATTAGGCTTTGTCTCTTTCATCAGCTCGATTAATGAGAGCTGATCAAGAAGATCAGCTTGAACAAGATAGATCTTATGGCGGATGTGTTCGATCCGTTCAAAATTTTCTGTACTTGCGCGCCGTACCATGCCATACACCTCGTACCCTTTGCGTAATAAAAATTCAGCAAGGTACGATCCATCTTGTCCAGTAATTCCCGTAATAAGTGCTCGCTTCATAAGGTTTGATGTTCAATAATATAGAATTATCCCGGACTCGCCGAACTCTCTTTCGAAGTGTCCGTGGCGGCAGGGGCTTTCATCTGTTGTTCGTAGTATTGTATCCGATTTTTCAATGTAGGATCGTTCGGATATTGTGCTACAAGCTGATTTAATATATCAACCGCTTTTTTATAATCTTTACGTGCGTCGTAAATATCTAATAAGTAAGGATATGGGTTATAGGCATCAGAGATATCAAAACGATTTGAATTAATTAAATCATTACATGCCACTTCCACTGGCTTGGCATAAATTTCGAATCGATCTTTATCCCCGAGCTGATTATAGATTCTCATGATATCTGCTGTGAATCGCCAATCCTGAATAGGAATCACACCAATGGGAATCACTTCTTCCATCTGCGCCATAATCTTTTTGGCTTTCTCTGTGTTGTTCTGCACCCTCATGGCGTAGAATGCCAATCTCATGAAATTTGCACGATAGTTTAACACCATGCGTTGGATATTCTCATTATAGTACACTTTAGGATTATTGAGATTGCGATAGAGATAACCATACTGTGGAGTTTGAGTCGGTGTAACCTCCCCTGCCAAAACATTGGATTCCATAATATCGACATTGATCCCGCTTTCTTGCGAGGGTATCTTAAGGGGTTTTAGTTTCCATGCAAGCCCGTGCATCCAGCAATAATTATCAAGGCCGATCTTCGAATCTGGAGAAACTGTAACAGCAAAATAAATCGGTCTCTCCCATTTATTCGCCATGACGATATCGAGCACCATCAGGTCTTGAACCCGGGCAATCCGAATGTCCTGCGAATAGGGAACTCCATTCATGGTAAATGAGATTTTTCCATCCCTCAACATCGTACTATCCGCTAACGAAACCTTTGTTTGCGCGGGGGCATCTGCCATAATGTAGCGATCCACGACGTCCTTAGAAACGGGAAGTTCAATCTGTCGAGGTTTCCAGGCTCGAGGTTGGATTCTCTCAATCTGTTGATCGGAAAGTGTTATCGAAACTTTCTCAGCACCATGTGGACTTTGGTTCTTCAGTTGTTTGATATACCATGGTGTATTAATGAGACTAAGATTAGCGATACGAACATCCCGTCGAACACCTTCAACATCTTGAAGATACCATAATGGAAATGTATCATTATCGCCGTTGGTGAAAAGAATAGCATCCTTCTCGCAGCTTTGTAAGAGATTATATGAATAATCCCAAGCTATGTAATTCTGACTTCGGTCGTGATCATACCAGTTGATACGGAGAAGATTGACGGGCACTGCAACAGCACAAGCCGCAAGAACTCCTGACGCTGCAATTCTAAATGTCCCTTCTTGTGTTATCTTCTGACGCAGGATATCAACAAGAGCAACGACACCGACAGCCAACCAAAGAGCCAGAACGAAGTATGCGCCCACATAGAAATAATCACGTTCACGGGGCTGCGGGTTTTGCTGATTTTGATAGAGATCGAGAACTATGCCCATCACAACAAAAAGTACCATAAATGTCATCGCCATTTTCAAATCTTTCTTGAAATGGTAATAGATCCCCAACAACGCAATCAATAATGGTATAGCCAACGTTTGATTCGCACTCACTCCCGAGTCTTGCCAATCTCCTTCATTGCCAACAAAATTCCACAAGACATAGCGGATAAACATATGGTAGATTTGATATTGCCAAAGAAAATCCATATCACTGCTATAATTTTCCCGGGTTGCTCTATGCATTTCCTCACGAGAATAACGCCGTGGGAAAAATTTTTCACGATAACCTTGCAGCTCATTATCCCAACTCTCCCCTTTTAAAAGTGGAGTATCTCCGTATTGTTCTCGTGCAAGATAGCTTGTCAAACGAGCAATATCATCGGGTGCGTTCTCATTCATCGGTAGATTATCCACATTGGAACGCATGATCACCATCGTATATGTTGTATAACCGAGAACGATTAACAGAAAAGAAAGGCAGGCGATGTGGAGCATTTTCTGTCCTGTTCGCGTTGTCCTATAAGCGAGATAGCCAGCGCCGAGGATAAAAAGTATTGGCATCGCTTTAAAAAAATCAGATCGGGTTCCTTTAAATTCGCCATCTAACATCGAGGGTAGGAATTGGACAACACCGGGATAGACCACAAAAAATGTTACGACGGCTATGACACCAAAACGGATGGAATTTTCTCGATTAATTTCATACCGACGAAAATAAACAATCATCAACACTGAAAAGATAGCTAAGACTGCCAAGAGGTGTATACCAACAGAGAGGCCAATCAAGTATGCGATTAAGAGCATGTACTTTTCGTTGTGCGGTTCATTAGCCCCTTCCCACCAACGCAGAGCGAGCCAAATGATTAACGCTACAAATAACATGCTCAAGCCGTACACCTCTGCCTCTATCGCGTTATCCCAATAGGTTGTGCTAAACGCCAGTGCAAATGAGCCAATAACCGACGCGCCATAGACAATAAATTTGTCTAAAACCGTCTGTGGAACACCTCTGAAGAGAGTAATCACTTTTACAGAAATTAAATACAGAAACATAATGCCAAGTGCACCCGCCACTGCAGATATTGCGTGCACTCGAGCAGCAATATCAGCGTAGAATGGAATCATCGAGACAAGACGACCAATTAATATGAACAACGGGGAACCAGGTGGATGAGGAACCTGAAGTAGTCGAGCAGCGGCGATGAATTCACCAACATCCCAAAAAACGACAGTGACAGAAAGCGTCATCAAGTACACAATCAAACTGGTGAGAAATACACCCAGCGCTACCACTCGATTAATCATCTTATCGGGCATTGAATCCTCAAAAAATAATCATACGTGAAAATACCTAAAACGATGCTGTAATGCGGCTTTAATATAGAAGAAATATCAAACAATCGCAAAGATACTACGGAGCTTCTTGGCGTGAAAGAAAGGATTTACTAATCTCATCGCACAGCAAGAATCCCTTTTGAGTGAGTCGGAGGACTTGTTTATCAACTACGGCAAGGTTATGATCGATAAGCTGTTTAATTGTTCCATCAGTATCATTGAGAAGATTGACACCGAGAGCATTCTTTAATTGAAGAAGATCTACACCGCTGCTTCGTAAACCAAGCATGACGAATTCATCGATAGATTGTTCCAAATTTAATATCTCTTCACCGGCAATCGGCAACCGCCCGGCTGATATATCTTCACAATATTTTTTTATGCTTCTCACATTCCACCACCGACGATTTGTCCCCGACGGGGTCGTCGACCAGAACGAATGTGAAGACGGACCGAACCCAAGGTAATTCGACCGATTCCAATAATTCGCGTTGTGTTTCGATTTGAAACCCGGTTTCGCATAGTTTGAGACTTCGTAGTGCTCATATCCTTCGCCCTCAAGATATTCCATAGTGAATTCATACAGATCCGCCTCTTCGTCAGTCGATAGCGGTGATACGTTGTTGTTCTTCACCATATCGGCAAGGGGAGTGCCTCTTTCAATGATGAGATTATAGGCGGAGATGTGCTGGGGACTGAGTATAACCGCCTTTTGTAAATTATCTTTCCAGAGGGCTAATGTTTGATTCGGCAATGCAAAGATAAGATCGACATTGATATTCGTAAAACCGATTTCTTTTGCCAATTCAACCGCCT
>DASRUF010000092.1:0-11643 GCA_035655575.1 Bacteroidota bacterium
AAGAGTCTTGTCGTGTGCGGGTTGAATGATATTCATGCTCAAGTCGTAGTAAATTTTATTAATCACCTGTTAGATAATTATGGGTCGACTGTTGATATCAACAATCCGTCATACCAGAGACAGGGAAATGATGCTCAGGTGCTGGAGCTAATTAATGAATTAAAGACTGGTTCTGTATCGGCATTAATTCTTTATAACACGAACCCCGTCTACAGCTTGCCCGATGGACCCGACTTCGCTGAGATGATGAAGAAAGTCCCTCTGACAGTTACTATTACGAACAGAATCGATGAAACTGCAAGTGCTTCACAGTTTGTTTGCCCCGAGCCGCATGCTCTCGAAATGTGGAACGACAGCGAGCCTGTAGCTGGAACATTCACTATGAATCAGCCGATCATCCAACCATTTGGAAAATCCCGCCCGTTCATAGAAAATCTTTTTACGTGGATGGGTGAAAAGAAATCTGCTTATGATGCTCTTTGTGAGCACTGGCAGGACAACATCTTCAAACTGCAGCATGATCATAAGAATTTCCAATCGTTCTGGGACAATGCAGTATATAACGGCTTTGTAAAGGTTAACGTACCTCCCACGAAGAATTTGACATTCAACGAAAATATTGTAGGTCGGGACGCAGTCCCGACCAGTCAAGTCGGCGACTCGACCTACAATCTTGTCCTCTATCCAACGATTGGATTACTCGATGGGCGCCATGCTCATAATCCGTGGCTGCAAGAGCTTCCCGATCCTGTTACAAAAATAGTGTGGGATAATTATGCTTCAATTTCCCCAACGGCTGCTGAGAAACTGGGAATCAATCAAGGCGATGTTCTCCGAGTCGAAGGGGATGGAAAAATTCTTGAGCTTCCCGCTCACATACAGCCAGGCCAGCACGATAATATCGTTGCGGTCGCTCTCGGCTATGGGCGAAAGGGAACAGATCGCTTCACGAACATCGGTCCGCAATGGCTTCAGGCTCGACCGACAGTTTTTCCCGGGGAGCTTGTGGGAAAAAATGCAACAGGATTTTTAAAGTTTGAAAATGGTGGATACGGATACGATTCTCAAAAAGTCACACTGAAGAATACAGGAACGAAGTATCTTCTCGCTTGCACGCAGGAGCATCATTCACTGCGAGTTCCCGAACATCTTGACCCGACGCATGGTGAGAAACGACCCATCGTACAAGAAACGACATTAGCTGCCTTTATGAAAGATCCATCGTCGGGCAGTTTCGAAAAACACACGCTCGATACAATGTGGCCCGAAGATCATAAGTACACAGGCCATCACTGGGGGATGGCGGTTGACTTGACAGCATGCACAGGATGTTCAGCATGCGTCGTAAGCTGTCAGGCGGAAAACAATATCCCGCTCGTCGGGAAAGATGAGGTGTACCGTAACCGTGAGATGACGTGGATTCGTATCGACCGTTATTATGACGAGAAGAACGAAAATTCCGTTGCACACCAGCCGATGATGTGTCAGCACTGCGGCAATGCCCCGTGCGAGACTGTCTGTCCAGTGCTTGCAACCGTTCACAGCGAGGAAGGTTTGAATCAACAAGTATATAACCGATGCGTCGGGACACGGTATTGCTCGAACAACTGCCCGTTTAAAGTCCGCCGCTTCAATTGGTTCGTTTATGAACACGGCGATGACATGCACAAACTTGTTCTGAATCCTGACATCACCGTTCGTGAGCGTGGTGTAATGGAGAAATGTTCGCTATGTGTCCAGCGAATTCAGGAAGCAAAGATAGAAGCAAAAAAATCTGGGGTACCTATAAAAGATGGCGCCATCCAGCCGGCATGCGCTCAATCGTGCCCGGCACAAGCTCTTGTCTTTGGTGATATGAACGATCCCAATAGTCAGTTGGTGAAACGTATGAACAACCCACGGTATTATCGAGTTCTTGAAGAGATCGGTGTGCGTCCATCCGTCGGATACATCACACTTGTTAGGAATAGAGAGGAAACACATGGTTGAAGTCTATTCCTTCCTTCGTAAGCCGCTGATCCTCGGAAATAAAACATTTGCCGAAGTTACGCATGATATTGCTGAGCCGTTAGAAACAAAATCGACTACACTCTGGTGGGGAGTGTTTCTAGTTACACTTACTATGTTTGGACTTGGCGTCGTTGCAGTCACCTATCAGATTTTTACAGGCATCGGAACATGGGGGCTTAACAATACTGTTGGCTGGGCATTTGATATTACAAATTTCGTCTTCTGGATTGGTATTGGTCACGCCGGTACACTTATTTCAGCGATTTTATTTTTATTCCGACAGAAATGGCGGACATCAGTGAACCGCTCAGCAGAAGCAATGACTATCTTCGCCGTGATTTGTGCAGGAATATTTCCGATTATTCACATGGGAAGACCATGGTTTGGATTCTGGACGATTCCCTATCCAAACGCCCGTGGACCATTATGGGTCAACTTTCGATCACCGTTGGTATGGGATATGTTCGCTATCGGTACCTATTTTATCATCTCGCTCGTGTTCTGGTATGTCGGTTTGATTCCTGATTTGGCAACACTTCGGGATAGAACTACATCAAAGATAAAAAAGGCAGTGTACGGATTCTTCAGTCTTGGATGGAATGGTTCAAATAAAATTTGGTCAAGATATGAAACGGTTTATCTTCTTCTTGCAGGATTAGCGACACCTCTTGTTGTCTCCGTTCACACCATTGTCAGTTGGGATTTTGCCACATCAGTCATACCCGGCTGGCACGCTACGATTTTTCCGCCGTACTTTGTCGCCGGCGCAGTCTTCTCAGGATTCGCAATGGTGCTCACACTCATGCTGATAGTCCGAACAGTGATGCATCTCGAAGAATACATCACGATTAAGCACATCGAAAACATGTGTAAGATTATCATTGCAACGGCTTGGATTGTTGGCATGGCATATACGACAGAATTTTTCGTTGCATGGTATTCAGGAAATCCATATGAGCGGTTCACGTTTATCAACCGGGCGTTTGGTCCGTATGCGTGGGCATACTGGATTATGTTTAGCTGTAATGTTTTCTTCCCGCAGCTCTTCTGGTCTAAGAAAATCAGAACAAATCCCGTGTTGGTGTTCATCATTGTCATCTTTATCAATATCGGTATGTGGTTCGAGCGATTCGTCATTATCATGACGTCGTTGACACGAGATTACCTGCCGGCAAGTTGGGCGAGTTACTCCCCTTCCATCATTGAAATTGCAACGCTGGTAGGAACGTTTGGACTTTTCTTCTCACTCTTTCTTATTTTTGCCCGCTTTCTGCCCATGATCTCTATTGGCGAAGTGAAAGGAGTTCTCAGTTATGGCAAAAATTTACATGCCGAACACACGGCAGTGAAAGAAGAGATGCCTGTATGAGCAAACGTTTACTCATCAGCGCATTTGAATACGAGAAAGATATTCTCGGTGCAACGAAAACCGCACGTGAGAGCGGCTACAAGATTGTAGATGTCTTTACGCCGTATGCTGTACACGGTTTAGATAAAGCACAGGGACTGAAGCCATCAAAACTTCCATGGCTTACCTTTGCGCTCGGCATCAGTGGTGCCATTGCGAAGTTATGGTATCAAATTTGGATTTCGGCGACAAGTTGGCCCGTAAATGTGGGTGGTAAACCATTTAAATCAGTTCCAGCATTTGTCCCCGTGACATTCGAGATCATGGTGCTCTTTGCAGGTGTTGGAACCGTGCTGGCGTTTATTTTGATCAGCAAACTTCGGCCAGGGAAAAAACCGACAGTTCTTTTTGATCGAGCTACCGATAATAGATTCTATCTCGTTCTTGAGGAAACAGATGCTGTGTTCGATGTAAAGAACATTCGATCGCTTTTCGCACGCTTCAATATTGTTCATATGGAAGAGAGAATCGAAACGGGAAATGGAAAACTGCTTGAAGCGGAGGTTGTAGCATGATTCGTAATATCGTTAATGGCGCCCTTTTCCTCGGTTTACTGGCAACAGTACTCATGACCTGGTTTCTCCGTCGAGACTACACACAGAGAAACGACGAGTTTCTTCCCGGCATGGTAGTGTCCGTGCCTTTCAATGCTCAAGATCCCAATGTCAATTTCCTCGATAAAAAAACACTTCAGTCCTCTGATAAAAACAATATTGCTAAAGGATATTTTCCCCTCCACTATCGAGCAACTGCCGAAGATGCTGTGCGAGCTAGTGAAGAACTGGTGAACCCGCTCTCTGACTCTATTGATGCAGAACGTGAACGAGGTGAAAAAGTATTTACTACATTCTGTCAGCCATGCCACGGTGCGGGGGGGGTGGGCGACGGGAATGTCGTCAAACGTGGATTCCCCCCACCACCGTCACTGCTTGCCGACCATGCGCTGAAACTCAAAGATGGACAGTTGTTTCACATTATCACGTATGGTCAGGGAAATATGTCTTCGTTAGTATCGCAGGTTAACAGGCTCGACCGATGGCGTGTCATCAATCATATTCGCTCGCTTCAAAAGAAAACTCTTGTGGCTGGAAAATGACGATGGACATTCTTCACACTCCCCCACGATTTAAACCCTCACCTCAGCTGATGAAGAACCTCTTGCTACTTGCCATCATTGGTGGGGCTGTGTCGTTGATTGGAATCTTTTTTGTCCCGGAACGAGCGTGGGCAAATCTTCTGCTGGCAAATTATTATTTGTTGGGCTTAGGACTGGCTGCAATCATCTTCATTGCAATTCTCTATGTCTCAAATGCTGGGTGGGCAACAGCAATTCGCCGTGTTCCCGAGGCAATGACTTCCGTGATTCCGGTGGCAGCGGTCGTCATGCTCTTCCTATTCTTTGGCATCCATCGATTGTATGAGTGGAGTCATATTGACATAATTGAACATAATCATGTCTTGCAGGAAAAGACAGCGTGGCTTAACATACCGTTCTTCATCGCACGAACGATCGCCTATCTTTCTATCTGGTTTGCATTTGCTGTATATATTGTAAAGCAGTCCCGTAAACAAGATGAGAGCGGTGCAATCAAAGCATTTACACGGAGTAAAACTGCTTCAGCAATTTTTCTTGTCGTCTTTGCCATAACGTTTTCTCTCGCAAGCATGGACTGGATCATGTCTTTAGAGCCTCTTTGGTACAGTACGATTTTCGGTATCTATAATATGATTGGGACATTTCTCAACGGACTCGCCGTTATTACGTTGATTGTCCTCCTGCTTAAACGAATGGGACCGTTTGAACACATCGTTACCAAGGATCATCTTCACAGCCTCGGCAAACTCATCTTTGCCTTCAGCACATTTTGGATGTACATTTGGTTCAGTCAATATTTGCTCATCTGGTATTCCAATATTCCCGAAGAAGCCACGTACATGGTTCATCGTCAGCAGGGGAGCTGGCTTGTCTTCACGATTGTGAATGTCATTTTCAACTGGGGCATACCGTTCATCGCCCTTCTACCTGCGTGGACAAAAAAGAGCGAAGGGTTCCTCCTCCGTGTTTGCATTATCATTATGATCGGGCATTGGATCGATCTCTTTTGGATGATCATGCCGCCATTTATGAACGATGCACCGCTGGTGAATATCTGGGAACTTGGACCATTAGGAGGAGCAATAGCACTTTTCTTTTACTTCACTTTCCGCACCTTATCCAAAGGTAATATTATCCCTATCAAAGATCCGACACTGGTAGAAAGTTTACATCATCATTAACTCGCCCGCCTACTTTTTTGAAATATTTGAAGAAATTTTTCTTTGCTGAATTCTTGATTTTCAAACCTGATTTCGTTACGTTCCTTCCAATAAAATAAAACTCACGTAGGTAATCAACGAATAACTATCTAAAGTAGTTTTGATAACTACCAACGTCATTATTAGCTCGAATAACCTGTGAGACTAATCGATATTCGTCTTGGATAATATTTCTGATACTTGTTGAATGATTGATTCAGAATTTTACCAGTTGATAAAAAACCAACCCAACTCAGTTCTCTTAGAAACGTTAAACGTTGATAGTGAGAACACGAGATCGTTCGTCTTTCTCAAGCCCATTGATGTCATCGAAACACTATCATTAGATCAAATACCGTCAATCTTTCAAAGAATTGAAGAAGAACTGAGCAAAGGTCGTTATGTCGCAGGTTACTTAGTCTATGAATGTGGATATCATTTTGACGATGTGATTCAAGGAGTGACCAGCGCATCACCATTTGTCTGGTTTGGTGTTTACGAGAATCCAATAGTGTATAACCATTCTCTCAATAAGTGGTTTGGTTTGCAAAAACAAAATAATCAGGAAACTAACAGTGATCATTATTCAATCGATGATATTAGATTCATCGTAGGAGACTCTTCAAGAGACTTAACAGAGGAGAATTATAGAAATGCAATTGCAGTAATAAAAAATTACATAGAATCTGGTGATGTCTATCAGATAAATTTTACAGGGAGAATTTTATTCTGCTTTAAAGGTTCTATCATTGCGTTATACGATACACTGAAAAAGAAGCAGCGAGTAGCATATGGCGGAATTCTTCAGACTAACCGCGAGACAATCATTAGTTTGTCTCCGGAACTTTTTTTTCGGCGCCATGGTGATCGAATAATTACACGGCCGATGAAAGGAACTGCAAGGAGAGGAAGAACCAATCGAGAGGATAACGAAATCAGGGAATGGCTCCGTGCGGATGAAAAGAGCAGGGCAGAAAATGTTATGATTGTGGATATCCTGAGAAATGATTTAGGAAAGATTTCAGTTATAGGGTCAGTGAAAACAGTCGATCTATTTTCTGTCGAGCAATACGAGACGCTTTTTCAAATGACATCAACGATAGAATCAACACTTCTTCCCAACGTTTCATACTATGAGATTTTTAAGGCTTTGTTTCCAAGTGGGTCTGTCACAGGGGCACCCAAAATAAGGGCGATGCAAATTATCCATGAGCTTGAAAAGTCTCCTCGAGAAGTTTACACAGGTGCCATTGGTTTTATTTCTCCCAATGACGAAGCGGTCTTCAATGTTGCAATAAGAACTATTGCCCTTCGTAATCGTGATGGAATGTTTGGAACGGGTGGTGGAATCGTATCGGACTCAGACTCAAAGTCTGAGTATGAAGAATGTCTTCTCAAGGCGGAATTTCTACTCAGCAAACCCGTAGATGAATTTGTTCTGATCGAAACCATTTTATGGGATCACGGCTATAAGCTCATTGATAAACATCTTAAGCGGCTTGAGGAATCTGCGAAGTATTTTGGTTATCCCCATGCACTTGATGAAACATCTTCACTGCTAAATAACGCAACGGATAAATTTAATTTACAAAGATGCTATAAAGTTCGATTGACATTGGATCGAAGTGGAAAATGTACTGTTGAAAGCTGGGAGATTGATAATACTCCGGGATCAGAAAGGGAGTTGATCATGCTGTCAAAGGTAAGAACTTATTCTGAAAATAAATTTCTTTATCATAAAACAAGTATGCGGCATGTATACGATTCATCTTATCGGGATGCAGTAGGTAGGCGATTTTTTGATGTAATTTTTATGAATGAAAAAAATCAAATAACAGAGGGGGCAATCAGTAATATTTGGATTAAGAAGAACGGAAAGTATTTAACACCACCGATTACGTGCGGCTTACTCAATGGCGTGTATCGACAATATCTCTTAGAAACACAAGTAAACGCATCAGAGGAGATACTTTCACTCGATGATTTATTATCTGCTGAGTCAATCTATGTTTGTAATGCTATACGAGGGTTGCGAACAGTTGAATTATGTCAAGATTGAAACACAATTTTCACAATTGATATATATGTTGACTTTTATTCGATAAGGGAATAATGGATTATGGTAATAGTTATCAATTTCAACAGAAATGATAGATTTGATCCAATGCAAAATTGCTGATTTTATTGTATTTTGGCATAAGGTTTGCGCCTTTTTTATTCGGTCTTGTTCTTTTTTATTTATCTCCGAGTTACTCAACCTGCCTCCAATTGGAAATGGGTTAGTGACCGATGAGTCTGATGACTCCTCCGAATATCGAATCGGAGTTAGGGTGATGCTGGAAACGGCGGCACCTCTCGGCGACGAAGGTCGACCTCTGCAGATTATTATGAATTGCACTCTGGGAATTGGAAAGGAGAGTATTTCACTGTCAAGTGTTATCCTCTGGTGCTTGACAGTAAACAACCCCATCCGCCCCTCCCAGGATGGGGTTGTTGGTTTTTAGCAGTATATTATAGATAACAATATAAGGAAGAACAGTATGGCAATTCCAAAACGGTACCAGAAGTTTATAAAAGATTACCCTAATGTGGCGAAAGCTTACGAGGCACTCGGCGATGAGGTTCATGCTGCAGGACCTCTTAATAAAAAAACCCGAGCACTCATCAAGTTAGGGATATCTATCGGTGCAAGACTTGAAGGGGCAGTACATTCACATGTCCGAAAGGCCGTGGGAGTTGGAGCGATTCCGGATGAGCTACGTCATGTGGCTCTTCTTTCGCTTCCGACAGTAGGTTTACCATCGATGATGGCGGCATTAAGTTGGGTTGATGATGTTTTGAAAGAGAAAGGTAAAGGGGGAAAGAGGCGTAAACGCTGAAACCAACCTTTGTCTTGAATCTACTGGAACTCATGCCATGAAAAAAACACAATTTATCTATACACTCATCGGAATCCTATTTCTTCTCGGATTCTATTCATGTGAGAAATCTGATACGTCTGTGACTCCACCCGACTATAATAACATTGATACAATATCATACGATCAACACGTACAGCCTCTCCTTAATCAACGCTGTGCTTTCGAAGGGTGTCATGACGCGACAACAAAATCAGTAGGACTGGCATTGACGACTTGGAATGATGTTATCAAGGGTTCTTTGTTTGGCGAAGTATTAATCCCGTATAAATCATCGAAGAGCTTATTGACAAGTCTTTTCGATGGAACCCCACTACGGAAACCCCACCCCTCCCTCGGGTCGGGAGCTCTCACCACTGCTGAAATTTTATTTCTTAAACGGTGGATCAATAATGGGGCAAAGAATGATCTGGGTCAAATTCCATATCCTCGCCAAGGAATGAAAACACTTTATGTTCCTAATCAGGGTGAGGACAATGTTGCGATTATTGATGTAGAAAATCTTGTTGTATGTCGTTATATCGATGTTGGTCGATCACCTGCGATCGATGGACCACATTTTGTTGTGGCTGACCAACAATTTTGGTACGTATCGTTAATCGGGACAGGAGAAGTTTGGAAATTTGACGCACAAACAGATAGTCTCTTGGACACAGTACGAGTTGAAGGACCACCCGCTCTACTTGCCCTTACATTGGATGGCAGCAAGTTATATGTCTCACAGTTTATGACGTCCAGTACAAAAAAACTTTCTGTTATAAACACGACTACTATGGAAGTTATAAAAACAATTTCTGTTGGGACGATGCCGCATGGATTAAGGATTAATAATAACGGAACCCGTCTGTATTGTGCAAATATGATGTCTGATAATATATCAGTTATTGATGTTCAGACCGATAGCGTAGTTGAAACGATTCAATTAGCATACGATGTTACACCATTTGGTCCTCCCAAGTATATGCCAATAGAATTAGCGATCTCACCGGATGACAATTATCTTCTTGTGACCTGTTCAGAAACACATGAAGTTCGCATGTTCAATACGAGTACGAATACATTAGTTGATTCCTTTCAAGTGGGTGATCAGCCGTGGCATCTTCAATTTACACCAACAGGCGACTATTGCTATGTTGCTAATCGGCGAGGGAATTCGATATCAGTCATCCATCTTCCTATGCGACATATTATGCAGACCATTACCACGCCGTCCTCTTCATTTTTAAGTTATCCTCATGGATGTGATGTGTCGGTAGACGGTCGGTACATTTTCATTTCTAATGAAAATGTTGGACAAGCATATATTCCACGATATAACATCGACTATAGTGGGAATGTGTGTGTAATTGATCAATTCTCAAACCAAGTTTTTAAAGTTCTTGAGGTAGGAAAAATGCCCACTGGTATTTCAATAGCACGATAATAGTAAGAGGAATAATTAATGATGAGATTCATATACACCCTGCAGGTAGTTGCGCTGGTCGTTGTGCTCATCACTGGCTGTAAAAATGGTGAGCCTATTCATCCTCCTGTCGATGAAACACCTACCTACAATCTAACAGATTTTCAACCATCACAGGCCTGTTCAACCTGTCATCCTCAGCAGTATAATGATTGGAGTGGTTCAATGCATCGGTATTCGACGAACGACCCCATCTGGATGATGGCGAGTAATAGTCTTCAATTACAGACGGGTGGACGGTTACAATCATGGTGCTTTCAATGTCACTCCCCAATTGCATTTCTAACAAAGTCGGCTCCTCTCACACCATTTCAAATTGGGAGTCTTCCATCGATCGTGAAGGAGGGTGTAAATTGCGATTTTTGCCATATTTTACGCCCACCGTATACAACAACCAGTCAGGTCGTCAAGTATAACATTAAACCGGGAATGACGAAGTATGGACCAATAGCAGACCCCATCGCAACAGGTGCCCATGAGAGTGAGTATGATCCGTCATACAATCGCTCCGAAGCATGTCGATCATGTCACGATCTGATTGTGAATAATGTCCCAGTTGAAATTACGTTCAGGGAGTGGCAAAACAGTCCATGGGGTGCAATGTCGGTTGAATGTCAGGACTGCCATATGCTGCAATATACCGGAAGGGCGGCTGTGGGTGGTCCAATACGAAATGACCTGCGTCGTCATGATTTCATTGGTGTAGATGTTGCGATTACCGATTTTCCCAATAAACCAAAGCAGCGGGAATTAATTGATTCACTATTGAAAAATTCAGCGTCAATGACGATTAACGTTCCTCCCACCGTTGCCTTGGAGGATACGATCAAAGTTGAGGTTACGGTGTGCAACGATAAGACTGGCCATAATCTTCCCACCTCAGTTTTCTTTAATCGTCAAATGTGGGTAGAAGTAACAGCATGGAATGATAGAGATACCGCGTATCGTTCAGGGCATCTTGATGCAAACGGCGATCTTATGGATAAAAATAGCTCACTACAACCTAATGCTGATAAAGACCTTACAGTCTTTGGAGGTACGTTGTACAAAAAGGGACAGGAAACCAATGTCTTTGAATTGGACTCACTCGTGAACAACTCAATTCCGCCCTTCGCGTCGCGTACAGCGCATTATAATTTTAAAGCACCATATACAGGAGTATGGAATATTTCTGTGAGGTTATTGTTCAGGCCTTTTGGTCCATATCTCTTCCGCGCTGTTGGTGCTCAGCAATATCTAGCGGAACTTCCTATCTTTGAGATGGTTAAACAGGAGACAATTCTCAATGTCCAACAATGAATTAACAGTGTTGTCCGATAATTTTGGCCGACATCACGAATATCTTCGCATCTCCGTCACTGAACGGTGCAATTTGCGATGCCGGTATTGTATGCCGGTTGATGGAGTAGAATTAAAACCACAACATGAGCTGCTCACCTTCGACGAAATTGAAACACTTGCGAGAATCTTTATTACACTTGGAATAAAAAAAATACGGGTGACCGGTGGAGAGCCCTTGGTTCGAAAAGGCATTGAGGGGCTTTGTTTAC
>DASRUF010000093.1:0-6772 GCA_035655575.1 Bacteroidota bacterium
TTAGGCTGGAGGTTTTTCTTCTATTCAAACGAAGGAAATGAACCGATGCACATCCATGTTGAAAAAGGAGAAAAGAAGTGCAAATATTGGCTCGACAGTGAAAACTTCAAAGTCGAAGAGGCATTCATCCGGAAGATGAATGCTAAAGATAAACGACAAGTAGTGCGAATTATTATCGACAACTTTGAGTACATTGAAAAAGAATGGACTAAGTTTCAAAGGAGAAAACGCAATGGCTAACAAAAATAAATTCCATGAAGTAGAGAATATCAGATTTTCAAACAAATCTTTAATCATAAGAATCGATGGCAAGGAACATCGTTTTTCACTGGAGGACATATCTCAGAGATTATTGAAAGCGTCCAAAATAGAACGTGAAACTTTTGCGGTAGATCAGTATGGATATGGAATCCGATGGAATCTTATTGATGAAGATCTCTCGATTGATGGTCTTTTGAATCTGACTCGTCCCTCACAACGTAAAAAAGAGAAACTTTTGGTGTACCCACGTGAGAGACAGAAGTTTCCTCATCTAACATCATCCTAAGACAAGGTATGAAATTCTCCACCAAAGCAATTCACGCAGGCCAGCAGCCTGACCCAACAACCGGCTCAGTCATGATGCCTGTGCATCTTACATCCACATACGTTCAGCCAGAACTGGGTAAAAATAAAGGATACGAATACTCCCGTGTTTCCAACCCAACACGAACTGCACTTGAACAGAACATTGCCACACTTGAAAACGGCAAGCACGGCATGGCATTTGGCTCTGGCATGGCTGCCATCGATGCGATCTTCCGATTACTGAAACCCGAAAACCATGTCATAGTCTCGCACAACGTCTATGGCGGCACATATCGCATTGGGAAAATGGTATGGGAAGATTTTGGCTTGCAATTCGACTTTGTCGATACAACCGATATTCCTCTCGTCAAGAAGTCGATCCGCAAGAACACGAAAATGATCTTCATAGAGACGCCGACTAATCCCACAATGGAGATCACCGACCTTTCCGCCATTGCACGGCTTGCGAAGAGCCATCGATTGATTTCTGTCTGTGACAACACGTTTGCCACACCCTATTTACAGCGACCGCTCGAACACGGGATTGACATGGTCGTGCACAGTCTCACAAAGTATCTTAACGGTCACAGCGACATGCTCGGAGGATTAGTTGTCACAAATAGCTCGAAGATCGCAGAACGGCTCCGCTTCTTCCAAAAGGCAACAGGCGGTATTCTGAGTCCTTTTGATTCATGGCTTTGTCTCCGTGGCACGAAAACTCTTTCTATCCGAATGCAACGCCACAGTGAAAGCGCGATGAAGCTGGCTCACTGGCTCAAGAAACAAAAAAAGATCAAAAGAGTGTACTATCCAGGCTTTCCATCCCATCCACAACATCGATTGGCAAAGCGGCAGATGAGAAATTTCGGCGGGATGATTTCGTTCGATGTCGGCAGTCTTTCTGCCGCAAAACGTTTTCTTAAAAAAGTTAGACTTTGTGCGCTTGCAGAGAGCCTTGGCGGAGTTGAGACGCTAATCAGTCACCCGGCAACGATGACACATGCCTCCATCCCGTATCAACAACGACAAAAGATTGGCGTGACGGATGGCTTGGTGAGAATCTCAGTTGGTTTGGAAGATATCGAGGACATTATCGATGACCTTGCACGATCCTTACGATGATAAAAATGGCAGTGTGCTTTGGTTGCCTCGTATTATTTTTTTTCTTACATTTATAATAACATATCGACATCATCATCTCACAGTATTTTGAACCAAATATTTTATAGAGACAGTAACCAGCAGGAACTGTCTTATCCTATCTAAGAGATAATCGTAAAATGAAAATTAGTGATATCCTAGAAGAAAAATTTGCTGTAGTTAACCTACCTGGAAAAACAAAGGATGAAATAATTAACGCCCTTGTTGACCTGGTGAGCAATTCCCCAAAAGTCCTTGATAAGGAAAAGCTCCGCACAGCAATATTCGAGCGCGAAAAAATCATGTCTACAGGTGTGGGTAACGGCTTCGCCATCCCCCATGGAAAAACGGACGCGGTTGCAGACACCGTTGCAGCAATTGGCATCACGGCACAACCCATCGATTACCAATCGCTTGACGATAAACCCGTTCGATTAGTCTTTCTCTTGGTGGGCAAAGACAACTTAGTCGGTCCTCATATCAAATTATTGAGTCGCATCTCGCGGCTGATGAACAAAGAAGATTTCCGTAACAAACTCCTCGGAATTCAAACATCACGTGAGATTATTGAAGCGATCAAACACGAAGAGGCAAGTTACTCCGAAATGTAGTCGTATGTAAAGAGGGAAAATTTATTTCCTCCAAGCGATTCTATCCAATTTTTTACTTTCAAGGAGCAGTATTGAAATTTAAGGCAATCAAAGGAACGAAGGATATTCTCCCCGATGAGAGTTATCTCTGGCAATGGGTAGAACAATCGATCCGTTCGGTAATGCACGCATTTAATTACCGTGAGATAAGAACACCGGTTTTCGAAGAGACTACACTTTTCTCACGCAGCATCGGTGAATTGACAGATGTTGTGGGAAAGGAAATGTATTCCTTTCCCGACCGTAGCGGAACGAGCTTGACGTTGAAGCCGGAGATGACAGCCTCGGTCATACGTTCATTTATCCAACACAATATGGGAGAACAGCAACCCCTCGTAAAGCTGTATTATATTGCGCCCATGTTCAGGCAGGAAAGACCCCAAGCTGGAAGATTAAGACAGTTTCACCAGTTCGGCGCAGAAGCTATTGGCGGTGATAATGCAATTATGGATGCCGAGGTCATTGCCCTCGCTGTAGAAATCTACAAGACGCTTGGTCTTACAAATTTCACTGTGAGGATCAACTCTGTCGGCTGCGAAGTTTGCCGCCCTCCTTACAAGCAAAAGCTACAAACGTTCCTTGAACATGTCATCGATAAACTCTCTGACGAAAGCAAACAACGGTTAAAACAAAACCCTCTCCGCATTCTTGATTCAAAAGATGAACACGATCAGACATTAACGAAAGATGCTCCATTAATGAAAGACAACCTCTGTAAGGATTGTGCTGAACATTTCAGCAACCTCCAATCATTCTTGAAAACATTGAAAATTGATTTTACCATTGATGGTCGCATTGTCAGAGGATTAGATTATTACACAAAAACAGCTTTTGAAATCGTCAGTCAAGATTTAGGATCACAAGATGCCCTCACAGGTGGTGGGCGCTATGATTTGCTTGTGAAAGAATTAGGTGGAAAACATACTCCCGCTGTCGGATTCGCTGCCGGTATTGAACGACTTCTTATGGTCATGGAAAAACAAAAGTTGTTGCTCACTGATAATCTCCATCCCTTCGTCTATATCGCCTATGCTGATAAACACGGAAGATCATGGACAATTGAACAAGCTTATATTCTACGACATCAGGCGATACGATGTGAATATGATCCCCTTGATCGAAGTCTGAAGTCACAGATGCGGGAGGCAAATCGCCAACAAGCAGAATATGTTCTCATTGTAGGAGAGAATGAACTACGAGCTCAATCAGTAAGTTTGAAAAACATGAAGACCGGCAACGAACAAAAAGTCCACATGGGGGAACTTACAAACAAGCTACTCGAACTTCAAATGAAGCAATGAAAAGGAGGAAACAATCAAGACTAAAACCTCCCATCGAGTATCGTCTTCTGATTTCACAAAAATACGATGAGCGGAATAAGAAACCGATTCTCAGTATTGTTTTACGCACTACAGAGGAGTTTCGCAATTTTCGGTACCATATTTCTGTAGATGAGAAAATCGAAAACAACATCATTTATTTTAATATATTGGGAC
Source organism: Bacteroidota bacterium (assembly GCA_035655575.1). Classification (GTDB taxonomy): domain Bacteria; phylum Bacteroidota; class Ignavibacteria; order UBA10030; family SZUA-254; genus DASRUF01. The sequence continues at coordinate 3,854 of DASRUF010000093.1, forward strand.
TATATCCACCTAAGATATTACTTCCCGGTGGAGGTCCCGCAATCTATACGAAAGAACTACTCAATCTTCAAGGTACTTATACGATTTCGATCTCAAAACACAAAGAAAAACAAAACACGTTCATCGTAAACATTTCAGACAGGGCAATTACTATTATTAAAAGTCCACAAGATAAGTTTGTCGAAATAGTTACAAAACAAGAGGATTTGTAAACCATTGAATCCCAAGCATCCTGAAGTCTTTCCTAATATCAAAAACTGTTAGAATAGTAAACAACCTAAGAATCGAATACCGGTAAATTAAAACGTAACAATGTATCCACGACTATTTACCATCGGACCTTTTACTGTTTACAGTTATGGTCTCATGCTCGGAATTGGTTTCATCATTGCGAGTATTTTGCTGACGAAAGAGTTGAAACGTAAAGGGCTCGATCCAAATATGGGAAGCACAATCACACTGCTTGCTGTTATCTTTGGTATTACAGGTTCTAAGCTTCTCTATCTGTTCGAGCACTGGGATTTTTTTATAGCTCATCCAATTGATATGGCATTTTCACCCGGCGGACTTACGTGGTACGGTGGGTTTTTTCTTGCAACATTTTCAATCATGCTGTATACAAGAAAAAAAAGGATCTCATTCCTGAAAATATGTGATGTCGCTGCCCCGGGACTTATACTCGCTTACGGAATTGCACGTATAGGGTGCCACCTTGCAGGCGATGGCGATTATGGACTGCCAACCGATTTACCATGGGCTGCAGTCTATTCCAACGGAACATATCCGCCGTCTGCAGCATTCAGGGATTTTCCTGAAATCGTCAAACAATATGGAATCAATGGAATTGTGCCCGATACGATACCTGTACATCCAGCACCTGTCTATGAATTCTTGATTAACACAGGATTGTTTTTTGTTCTCTGGGGTCTCCGAAAAAAACTAACCAGTGATGGGAAATTGTTCATGATCTATCTTATGCTTTCGGGAGCTTCGAGACTCGTAATCGAGTTTATTCGATTAAATCCAAGAATATTTTTCGGCCTTACTGAAGCACAATTATTTTCGTCTGTTATTGTTATCGTCGGTGTTATAGGCTATCAAATTTTATCCCGTGCAAAACCACGGGCAAACATTTCGACAGCATGATATTGGTCGAACTGTATTCAAAAAACGATTGCCATCTTTGTGATGTCGCAAAAAATGTCATTTTGAAAGTTAAAAAGAGCTATCCATTCAAATTTCGTGAAATCAAAATACAGGATGGTGATGGGAATTATGAAGTATTCAAAGAACGCATTCCAGTTATTTACATCAATAAACAATTAGCTGCCCAATACAATATCTCCGAAGCAGATCTGGTGACAAAGTTACAACAATCGGCAGAGCGAGAATATTCATGAAAAATAAAACGTATGTTATCGCGAAACTATTACAAGCAGCAGGATTAGCATCGCTTATCATCGGGCTTGTTCAGGGGATTTATGGTGATATGTGGGGCGAGTTATATCTGTTCATCGGTGGAATTATCATCTTCACCACTGGGCGGATCATCGAAATAAAGAGCAGAAAACCAACAAACAGTTAAGACGAGATAAGAAGGGCATATATGAATGAAGAACAAAAAACAAATGAAAGACCTACAGCATTAAGGCTGTTGCACGATAGAAAACCATCGGTGAACATTATTGCAGGGCGCAATCCGGTCTTGGAAGCACTTAGAGCGGGCACCATCATTGAGAAAGTTGTCATCCTCGCTGGCGTTCAAGGCAACATCATCGAAAAAATAAAATCGCTCGCAAAAAGGAATCGTATTCCTTTTGTTGAAGTTGGAAAGCAAAAATTTCGCGATCTTGTCAGCGATACAACTACACAAGGCATTGTAGCAATTGTAGGGACAAAAACCTACGTAGAAATTGATGATATCCTCGCGAAGGCTCATGAAAAGAATGAACAGCCATTTCTTCTCATCCTTGATGAAATTGAGGACCCCCAAAACCTTGGCGCACTGATCCGCACGGCTGAATGTGCCGGTGTCCATGGCGTGGTAATACCGAAACATCATGCAGCATCGGTGAATCAAACTGTAGCAAAAACATCGGCTGGAGCCAGCGAACATTTACCAGTAGCAAAAGTGATCAACATTGCTACAACACTCGATGATCTAAAGGCGAAAGGTTTGTGGATCGTTGGAACTGTTGCAGCAGCAGAAAAATACTATACAGAGGCTGACTACACGTCTCCGATCGCGCTCGTAATTGGCAACGAGGGAAAAGGGATTCGTCAGCTCGTAAAAGAGAAGTGCGATTTCCTGGTCAAGATACCGTTATATGGAAAAGTGGAATCTCTCAACGCATCTGTCGCTGGAGCGTTGGTGATGTATGAAGTAGTACGTAAAAGGAAGCAATCCTGATCATTTGGGGTATCACTGAAGAATTTTCGAATCCAAAAACTTTTTACATTTGTTGTTCCAATAACAGTTTCTTTGCTTTCTCAACTACCCTCTCCACCGTCAAGCCAAACTTTTCAAATAGAACATTCGCTGGTGCAGAAGCTCCAAAGCCGGACATTCCGATGAATTCTCCTTGGGAACCGATATACCGTTCCCAGCCGAGCTTCACGCCCGCTTCGATAGCCACACGTTTGGTAATCGATCGCGGTAAAACACTCTCTTTATATTTTTCGGATTGAACTTCAAACAATTCCCAGGAGGGCATACAGACAACTCGTGATCGGATACCGTCTGCATTCAATTTCTCATACGCGCCGACAGCGAGATGGACTTCCGAACCAGTCGCCAATAGCAGTACTTCCGGATTATCCGACGAAATAAGAACGTAGGCGCCCTTCACAAGATTACTCGCAGAGGCAAATCGACTTTGATCAAAAACGGGAAGCTTCTGGCGTGTGAGGGCGATGATC
>DASRUF010000094.1:0-12463 GCA_035655575.1 Bacteroidota bacterium
CAGGTCTAACCTGTAACCAAGTTTTTTACAGAAATTCTCAACCATCGTCTCCGTCAGTGCCCAACTGCAGTTCGTTGTACAGATCATTTTCACAACATCCTCGAAAACTGTTGGTGCTCGCAGCAGACGACCCGCACCAATCTTGGGAATCCACTGGAACTGCTTATGTTTTCGAGCCTCAGAATAAAATTCTGAATAATCTTCGTCCAATCTGAAGCACGATTGAATCTGCGTACTGATTTCCTTTCGATCTGTTCGCGTGAGTAGTTTTATTCCCTGTACTTCGATTGTCAGCCGACCACTTCCTTCGTCCGATAGTATGACGAGAACAAGCTTGCCATTCTCAAGCCGAAGAATACGATGGAATCGATGATTTTCTTTATCAACAGAAAAAGGAGGCAGTTCGCACCAGCCATGACTATATACTGTTCTCCAGAAATCAAATTCTTCTGGAACAGGGAAAGAAATTTTCATACGTCAACTTTCCCTTTTTCAAATTGCTCGATCAGCTTTCGATTGGTCGGATATTGCTGCATCAATTTGAGAAGGGTGAGCATTGCTTCTTTCGGTTTCATCCGATGAAGTGCACGGCGTAGCTTTTGGTATGCGATAGTTTCCTCTCCAAAGAGTAATTCTTCTCTTCGAGTACCTGAGGCAGGGATGTTGATCGCAGGAAAAATTCTCTCATTAGCTAAGTCTCGGTCAAGAACGAGCTCCATGTTTCCTGTCCCCTTGAATTCCTGAAAAATCAACTCGTCCATGCGTGAGTTCGTCTCGATGAGTGCGGTAGCGATAATTGTGAGTGAGCCTTTCCCTTCGAGTGCTCGTGCGGCGCCGAAGATTTTCTTCGGAATTTCGAGCGCCCGGCTATCAACGCCGCCCGAGAGTGTTCTACCGCTGCTGCGCTGCACTGCATTGAATGCTCTCCCCATTTTTGTTAACGAATCAATCAACAGCACAACGTCCTTTCCTGCTTCTACTTTTCGTTTTACATATTCGAGAATAAGACGCGCAAGGCGCACATGATTCTCCCTATCGCTGTCACTCGAGCTTGCGAACACCTCGCCTCGAATGGTACGACGCATATCGGTAACCTCCTCGGGCCGTTCGTCTACAAGCAGCACCACGAGATCAATCTCTGGATGATTCGTGCTGATCGCATGTGCGAGCTGTTGCATCAGCACAGTTTTTCCCGACCGAGGCGGGGCAACAATGAGCGCTCTCTGACCTCTTCCTATGGGACACATGACATCGACGATGCGCAAGGAAGTATCTTTCATCGACGTCGCTAAGTTTATACGTTTAGAAGGATCAACAGCCGTACATCGCGAAAACTCATCCACTTGGATCCATTCGGATGGTTCTTTCCCGTTAACCCGTCGAAGCTCAACAACTTCCTGTTTCCCTCGTGGATTACGTTTTGTCTGGGCTTCAATAAAACAGCCCTCACGTAATTTCCACTGTCGAAGAAATTGTGGTGGAACGAATGGATCATTCGGTTTCCGTTCCAGTTCAATCGTCAATTCACGTAACTGACCACCTCGGTACCCATCGCATTCTAACAATCCGCTATGTAAATGTTCAGTCATTACATCATGTATAGAAAATCTAAAAGTGTCAAGTGGGAGAATTAAAATTCTGGAGGACGATCAATATCCATTTCTAATTTCAAAGACTCATTAGCATAGATTGTTGTTGATCTTGCGTTAGGTATTTGAATATCCCAATCTCCCTTCTTGTTTTTCAATACCGATCCCCACAATTTTCGCAGCTTGATCGAAGTAAATTGTTCCCAAAAAATCCACCCAAAAAATGCTGTTTTGTTGTCAATATAAAATGCGGGAACTCTTTCACCAGGCTGACAATGCACTTTGTCAACCGTTGTTGGAATGTATCTGTTCCTTTTCAACTCTTCGATAAACTGTTCAGTTAAATCCTGACCGTCATGAAAAAGATCATGTTTTATACGCTTAACGATTTTCCCCTCGATGATCTCACAAAGCGCATCGCGCAATTTATCTTCAGAAACTATGATATGCTTATACTACAGTCATGAAAAATATGGTTAATAAGGGCAACAACTTCACGCCTTCCATCAGATCCTTGGACAATTTTTCATCCTGAGGCTTCTCAACCTGAATTTCTTCATCACAAAAAGCCGTTTCTGGTTTCTTCCAGGGTTTCTGTTTTAACCATTCGTAGAGCCTGTTGAGTAGCCACAACGCCAAGAGAATAGATAATATCAGTCCGTACAAACCTAATAAATCTGGGTTACCACGCTGAATGAATGATGCTTCGATCATAAAACCTCCAAACTCGTAACGGTATTAATACAAACGTAACTAACGTCTTAGTCAATAGCAAATTTTTATATCGTTATACTTGATGCAGAAGAAAAGGATGATTATCTTTGAAAAAAACATTCAACGATTTCAAACGAGTAATGCCATCGAAAACTGGTTTTGTCTATCATGAGAGATTCCTTGATCATGATACTGGTCCAGGTCATCCTGAGCGACCTGAGCGGTTAAAGGCACTTGTTGCTCATCTCAGAAAAGTAGGTCTGTGGCAAAAACTTCATCACCTCATTATCGACCAAGCTTCAGAGGAATATGTCCTGAAAGTTCACACTTCTCAACACCTCAAATTTATCCGAGAGGCGTGTCAGCGAGGTCAAACAATACTGGATCAAGGAGATACCCTTGCATGCAAAGAATCATATGATGTCGCACTCTTGGCAGTCGGTGGAACATTAGCGGGCGTTGATGCGGTGTTGAGTGGTCCTCTTAATAACGTCTTTTGCGCTGTTCGACCGCCGGGTCATCATGCTGAACGAAGCACAGTAATGGGATTTTGTCTTCTGAACAACGTTGCCGTCGCAGCCCGTTATGCGCAACTGCGATACGGTGTCGAGCGTGTGGCAATAATTGATTGGGATGTCCATCACGGTAACGGAACTCAGGAGATATTCTATGAAGACAAATCTGTATTCTATTTTAGCGTGCATCAATACCCGTTTTATCCGGGAACCGGTAGTCGTTCGGAACGAGGGGCTGGCAATGGCAATGGCTATACACTCAACATCCCTATGACTGCAGGAAGCGCTGAAAAAAAATACATCGAAGCGTTCACCAAAGAAATCTTGCCGACACTTGATGGTTACAGGCCCGATCTCATTATTATCTCCGCTGGTTTTGATGCGCATAAGGACGACCCTCTTGCGAATATTAACCTCACTGAACATTCCTATGGAGTTCTCACATCGATGTTGATGGAAACCGCTGATAAATATTGCCATGGAAAGATCATCTCTGTACTCGAAGGGGGTTACAATTTACAAGCATTATCCCAAAGCGTTGAAAAACACATTGTAAAACTCACGGCATAATTCTTGACTTTCTTCTCTATGTTGCTTACTATAGTGTCCCATACACATTGAATTCTTTATGAAATACACTGAGACTAAAAAATCTACAAACGTTATTATCCTCTATTCGGTTTCAATCATTTCCCGGATTGCCGCTTTTCTCACGGTCATTACATTTTTTTTATGCTTCATGCCTCTTGTGATCACATACGTTCAAAACGCAACCTCGTATGATTATCTTAGAATTGCATACACGGTTGAGCAAAGCATTGAATCATTTGTCCGATCCATGGTTCCCACCGTTATCGGTGCTAAAGATCGGTCCGCATGGATTATCGCAGTTTCGATGCTCATCTTCAATGGTTTTTTTAGCCATATGAGTCAGTCATATCGTTCAAAAGCAGTTTATCTTAGATTGCAATTAAATTATGAGGCAATGAAAGCACAATTACATATTTCAGACGATTCAAAAATTCTCTCTCCACTCAAGCTAAAACTTCAACAAGCATCAACTGGAAAGAAAAAAGATCGGCAGGAATTACTCAATATCTTTGCTGAGACAAAGAAGAAACTTGATTCGATTGGAAAAGACCTTGCTTTTCTTTCGATTGACGTCGTCGATTCAACCGGAATGAAGCAAGGGGAAGATCGGATAGCTATCGAACACACATTCAGAGAGTACAAATCGTTCGTTGAATCAATGTTCATTCTTCATAGTTATATGAAAGCCGCCTGGACACCTGATGGAGTTATGGCTTGTTTTAAATCAACTGACGATGCCGTGAAAACCGCACGGGATATCATCACTGGTCTTGACGACTTTAACAAGCATGCCAAAACAATGAAACGTGACTTTGTTGTGCGATGTGGTATTAACTCGGGATTCGTTTATTTCGATGATGAAACACCGATGGAAGAAATGAGCGATCGAGTTATTGATATCGCGGGGCACATGCAGAAGTACGCTCAGCCCAGCACAGTCGCAATTGCAAAAACTGCGATAGAACCGTTGGGACAACGCGAGGGATTTGAAGCATCGGGGAGAATTGTCGATGGTTATGAAGTATATGAATGGAAAAAAGTATAATTACTAAGTTATCCCCGCCGCCAAATTGTTCCTTCTTTTTTATCCTTGAGAACAATACCTACTTTCTCTAATCGATCCCTGATCGTATCTGAGAACGACCACAATTTTTGAGCACGGGCGTCGGTACGGAGATCAACAATCAATCGGAGGAGTTCTTCTTCAATATCTTTATCGTCATAAACCTTTTTATCATCGGGTGATGGAATAAGACCGAGTATTCCACCGCATAACTCTGTATAGATGATATCGATCTCTTGAAGGAGGGCAGTGTTAATCTTTCCTTCTGAAATGGCGCTATTGACTTCACGAATCAAATCGAAGAGCACCGCTATCGCTTGCGGCGTATTGAAATCATCGTTCATCGCATCAATAAATTTTTCTTTGAAACTTGATACCTGAATCTTGAATCCCGAATCCCGATTCGTTTTAGTCTCGCTACCTTTCATCGCTTCTTTAACATTTCGCATGGTATTCATCAATTTTTCCCAACCCTTAGCAGCTCCGCTCAACGCTTCATCGGTGAAATCAAGGGTGCTTCGGTAGTGGCTCTGTAAAATAAAAAATCGAATCACAAGAGGATGATACTTCTTAAATACATCCTTGAGCAGGATAACATTGCCCAGGGATTTACTCATCTTCTGAGTATTGACTGTCACGAGGTTGTTGTGAATCCAATATCTAACAAAGGGTTTACCCGTGGCACATTCGCTCTGCGCGATCTCACACTCGTGATGTGGAAATTGATTATCCATTCCACCGCCGTGGATATCGAACGTTTCCCCTAAATATTTGATCGACATCGCCGAACATTCGACATGCCATCCGGGAAAACCAACACCCCATGGGCTATTCCAGCGCATGATATGTTCTGGTTCAGCCTTCTTCCATAACGCAAAGTCGTTCTGATGACGTTTTTCGGTTCTTACTTCGACCCGAGTTCCTGATTCGACCTCTTCAGTACTCCTCCCCGAGAGTTTTCCGTACTCACTATCCCTGGACAGATCGAAGTAGACGGAACCGTTGACCTCGTACGCGTAACCTTTCTCGATTAACTTCATGATGAGTTCAATTTGCTCGGTAATATGACCGGTTGCCCGCGGGAAGATATCGGCACGGATAATTCCAAGCATGTCCATATCCTCAAAATAACTTCGTGTGTACGATTCAGCGACCTCCATCGGGTGTTTCTGTTCAATGGCACTTTGTTTCAAGATGCGATCTTCACCTTCATTTGTGTCTCCAAGAAGATGACCTACATCGGTGATATTCTGTACATACCTCACTTTGTATCCAAGATAGCGTAGGTATCGAACAATGACATCAAACGAGACATAGCTCTTGGCGTGACCAATATGTGAATGACCATATACCGTAGGACCGCAGACATACATTCCCACGCGACCTTCATTCAGTGGCTTGAACTGATCTTTACGACGAGTGAGGGTGTTATAGATTTGTAATGGCATGATTAGAGATACACTATGTTACGGTATTATTGTCCCTCGTTTCAAATATTTCTCAAACCAATGGAACGTCCTCTGCATAAAATCCAACTGATGTGCTTTTTCAGATACGCCGTGCCCCTCGCGAGGATAGGTAACAAATTCAACTGGTACACCTTTCCATTTCATTGCAGTGTACAGCTCGTGCGATTGCCCAATAGGAACTCGAGGATCCACCGCACCATGAATAATCAAGGTGGGTGTGTTTGCATTTTTAATATGTGCAATGGGCGAACGATTCCAATATAAATCGGGAGCTTCGTACATTAACGTATCCCAGTGGACGGTTGAATTTTCCCAGAAGATATCGGATGTTCCCGTCATGCTATACCAATTCGTAATTCCCATCCACGCAATTGCGGCTTTGAAGTAGCGACTGCCATAGGTAGCAGCCCACGCCGAAGTGTAACCGCCATAACTTCCACCACCAACACCCACTCGCTCACCATCGACAATTTCCTCCTTCACCAAATAATCGATCCCATCGAGCATATCTTGAAATTCTTTGCCCATCAGATCGCGATGATCCGCTTTGGAGAATTGCACACCTCGCCCGATGCTTCCTCGATAATTGGGATAGAATGTAACATATCCTTTCCCGGCAAGCATTTGCCCCCAGCGAGAATATGAGCCATACCAACCGTTTACATCGGCAGCTTCGGGACCACCATGCGGCTGCATCACCAAAGGATAGCGTTTACCTTTTTCATAACCAATCGGCTTCACGATGACTCCCTCAATATCCCAACCATCCTTCGCCTTCCACTTAATAATTTCCTGACCACCAAGCTGGAGATCGTTAAGTTGAGGATTAAAGTTTGTTAGTTTTTTCAACGGTTTGTCGACTGCTTCACCAAAGAAAATTTCGTTTGGATGTTTTGATGTATTTGCAACCAGCGCCATCCACTTGCCGTCACTTGTAAAGCTCGGGCTTCCCATGATGAGTGGCTGAGTATGTAATGCCAACTGTTTCCGTTCAGGTACCGAAATCATCCTCAACACAGTCGCCTGCCGTTCAATTGCGGCAAAGATAATCGTACTTGGTGTTCCCTTTTGCCAGCTCAACCAAGTCGCAGATCCCTCATACCCTTTCTGAAGATTTTCCGGTGTACCACCACCTGAAGGGACAATAAATATGCTGCCAGCGAATGGATCGTTCATTGATGTAGCACCAAGCCATGTGATCCATTTCCCATCAGGCGACCAGCGAGGAGAGGTCAACTTCCCTTCAGTTTTCACAAGGAGCTTTGCTTCACCGCCTTCCGATGAAACCGTTATCAATTTCACACGCATGTAGGAATCATCGGTCAATGGTGTCTCAGTCGCCGCGAGAATAAACTGACTACCATCTGGTGACCAATCGAAATCGTGAACTGTAAGCAGCGATTTCGTAATCAATCGAGCATCACGTGATTTGACATCTATTGTGTATAATCGACTATGTTTATAATTTTGATCGACGACGCTCCAATCCTTTCCTTCCTTCTCTGCTTGTTGCTCATCCTTCGTTTTAGGCTCTGTCATGGTGTAGGCAATTTTACTTCCATCGGGAGACCATTTGAATAAGCCGATCGAATTATCAGTTTTTGTTAATTGTACTGCCTCACCGCCATCCACCGGCATAATATAAATTTGTGTTTTATCAGACTCACCTCTCGTTGAAAGAAATGCAACAGACTTTCCATCGGGTGAAAATTGAGAGGACCGATCACCTTTCTCATTATATGTAAATCGAACTGGATCTCCACCCTGCGACGAAATCTTCCAGATCTCTGCTATCGCTCCACCGGGTTTTTCATCATCTTTCCTTGGTCTGGAAATCTGGAATACGATTGTCTTTCCACTTGGCGAGAGCTGGACCTCAGTGATGGTTTTTATCGTTAAAATTATTTCGGGGGTAAGAACTTTCTCTTGTGCATTGGTAAGAGTACCAATTGAAAACAGCAAAGAGAGTATAACAATGATCGAAACTGCCATAGCTTTTGTTTTCATTGATATTCCCTCTATTTGTACTTGTGTAAGTTTAGTCTATTTAATTTAACTCTATGAGTACAGTTAATTTGTGATGCCATGCTGACTGAGAATATACGAATAATCAAATGCAATCTCCTTCAACCGATCATAACGCCCGGATGAGCCACCATGTCCTGTTCCCATGTTACATTTTAAAAGAATTGTATTATTATCTATTTTCATGGCGCGTAGTTTTGCAGTCCATTTTGTTCCCTCCCAATAACTTACGCGTGGATCATTCAATCCAACCTTCACAAGAATATTGGAATATGCCTTCTTGCTCACATTAGTGTATGGACAATATGATTTGATATAGTCATAATAATCTTTCTCATTGGGATTACCCCATTCAAGATATTCACCAACTGTGAGCGGTAAGGATGGATCAAGCATTGTATTCAGAACATCCACGAATGGAACTTGGGCAACTACTGCTTTGAATAGATCAGGTCTCATTATCGTGACAGCACCCATGAGCAGTCCACCCGCACTGCCGCCTTCTATCGTTAAATGTTGTGGAGATGTGTATTTCTCTGATACAAGATGTTCAGCGCAGGCAATAAAGTCGGTGAATGTATTTTTCTTTCTCAAAAGCTTACCATCGTCATACCAGCTTCTTCCCATATCACCGCCGCCGCGTATATGAGCAATGGCAAATGTTACTCCACGATTTAATAAACTTAATCGATTGGAACTGAAACCAACAGATGACGATGAGCCATACGAACCATAACCAGTCAGGTGAAGCGATGCACTACCGTCGCGCTTCATCCCTTTTTTGTACACCATCGAGATGGGTATCTCTTTTCCGTCTGATGCTTTCGCATAGATTCGCTCGGATCGGTAGAGCGAAGGATCGTACCCTCCCAACACTTCCGTTTGTTTCATAAGTTCTCGTTTACGTGTTTCCATATTATAATCGTAAATCGAGCTGGGAGTAATAAACGATTGATAACTAAAACGAAACACGTTTGAATCAAATACGCGGTTCACATTCCCAAATGCCGAATACACAGGTTCGGGATATTCGATTGAATGAACTTTTCCATCCCGCATATCAGTCACCCGCATTTTTTGTAATCCTTTTTCTCGTTCGAATGCAACAAAGAAATTCTTGAATAGTTCAATGCCTTCGAGAGTCACATCGTTACGATGAGGAAGAACTTCAATCCAATTTTTTTCCTGAGGATCAGCAACGGGAGCCTTCACTAATCGGAAATTGGTTGCATTTTTATTCGTGACGATATAGAAATGGTTACTGTGGTGATTTACAGAATACTCGTGTTCTTTCTCTCGTGGAATGATCATCTTCATCGTAGCCATTGGTTGATGAGCTGGAATGTATTGCGTTTCATCGGAATTACTTGCCGACGAATTCACAAATATATACTCATCGCTTTTAGACCGAAATGCAAAAATGCGATAAAGCTCATCTTTCTCTTCGAACAAGAGTGGATCACTTTTGGAATCACCCCCGAGGGTGTGTCGATACAAACGATAGGGACGTTTGGCGGCATCACGAGTAGTATAGAAAATTGTCTTATTATCCATCGCCCAAATAATTGAGACGGTGTTTTCGATGCGATCACTCAAGAGCGCCCCGTTTCGTAAATCTTTGACGTACATCGTAAAGGTTTCTGAACCATTTGTATCGAGTGAGTATGCCATCAGGTTTCCATTCGGACTCACTGTTAAACCACCAAGCAAGAGGGTTCGCAATCCTTTTGCAAGCTCATTGCGATCGAGAATTATCTCCTCGTTTGACTCAAGTGACCCTTTCTTTCTGCAATTGATTGGATATTGCTTCCCTTTTTCAGTTCGTGTGTAATAGAAATAATTACCATCCCGGTATGGTACGTCTAAATCTGTTTCTTTAATTCTTCCAAGGATTTCATTGTAGAGCGTCTCCTGGAATGCCGTTGTTCCTTTCATAATTGCGTCTGTATAGGTGTTCTCTGCCTCGAGATAGTTGATAACCTCTGGATTCGACTTATCTTTCAGCCAATAATAATTATCGATGCGGATATCGCCATGCAGTGTATCAGCCTTCAGGATAATCTTTGCAACGGGTGGCTTAACTTCAGATGTTTGGGTCCTTGTTTCAAGTAAGAACCCAAGAGTTAGATAAAATGAAACGAATAGAAATAGTTTGAGGTTTTTCATGGTGCTCTCCGTTAAATAATTTAAGAATATGTTCATCATTCAGATTACTTGTAATTTATGATTTAAATTTCATTAATTCTTTTGCCCCTTCCAATCCTGCCTCGGTTACTTCTTCACCGCTCATAAGTTTTGCAACTTCGCTGATGCGTTCCTCAACATCAAGCTGCCGCATTTGAGTAGCAGCTCGTTTTCCGGTTTCCACTTTTTCTACAACGTAATGTGTATCCGCGAAGCCCGCAATCTGTGGAAGGTGCGTTATTGCGATGAGCTGGTGGAATTGGGAGAGTTTTTTCAAACTTTGTCCAACGACCTGTGCGACACGACCGCTTATACCAACATCAATTTCATCGAAGATAAGCGCAGGCAAGCGATCCGATTTTGCCAAAACCATTTTGAGCGCCAACATGATCCGAGAAATTTCTCCCCCGGAGGCGACTTTTACCAATGGTTTAACGTCTTCGCCGATATTCGTTGAGATATAAAACTCAACAACGTCGATCCCCTTCGCCGTCGCTTCATACCACTCTTTACCATACCTTACTAACGATCGTTGGGGATCAGGTGCGCGACGTTGGTTGATTTTTACCTCAAAGGCAGGGTGAGATATTCCAAGCGTAGACAATTCTCGCTCAATCGCTTGACCCACCTTCTTTGCAGTATCATACCGTTTTGCACTGAGACGTTGCGCAATTGTGGTACATAAGGATCGCTGGTGTTCAAGTTGTTTCTCGACTTTTGCTATTTCAGATTCGAAATTTTCCGCAAGCGCTATTTCACGGCTGATTTTCTCTTTATGAGCAAGCACGGTGTCGAGGGAGCCACCATATTTTTTCCTTAATAAAGAAAGCTGACCAAGGCGTTCACGAATTGCCTCAAGGCGCTCAGGGTTGAACTCAACCTTCGAATTATAGCGTTGAACAAACTTCGCCAACTCATCAACGATTGCTGATGCGGACGCAGACTCTGTTTTTGCTTCTTCAAACGATTTATCGATCCCCGATAAATCTTCAAACTCATTCCTCACAAGGATGAGCTGAGCGTGAACAGCATTATCACCTTCATACAACGTCTGATAGAGGCGCTCTGTTGCACTGAACAATCTCTCTGCATTTTCAAGAATCTGTAATTCTCTTGTCAATTCCTCTTCTTCGCCACTCCGTGGAGCAACGGCATCGATCTCTTTCATTTGGAATTCATACAATGCACGACGCTCTTTTAACTGTTGCTCATTTCCACGCAACTCTTCAATAGTGTGAATCAACGCCATCCCACCTTCGTAAGCATCAGAAAATTCTTGGACAAGCCCTTGAAGTCCGCCAAAATCATCCAACAAATCGATATGAGTTTCGATGTACAAGAGCGATTGGTGATCGTGTTGACCGTGGAGGTCGACGAGCAAATCACCGACCTTTTTCATTAAAGAGGTTGATACTGGTGAATCGTTAATAAAAGATCGGCTTTGACTTTTATTCGAGATTTCTCTGCGTAGGATAAGTTCTTTTAATAATTCAATGTCGTGTTCTTTGAGAAGAGACGCTAACTTTTTACTGTCAGATGTCGCGAAGATTCCCTCAACAATGATTTTATCGGCACCTTTACGGATGGCATTGGTATCTGCTCGTTCACCGAGGACTAAACTCAACGCATCGATGATAATAGATTTGCCTGCGCCCGTCTCACCAGTAATGATGTTTAATCCTCTGCCAAACTCGACGGCAAGCTCATCGATCAGCGCATAATTTTTTATAGAGAGAGAGTTGAGCATTCAATCCTTTTATCAAGAGAGATCCCGAATCCTTGCCTTTGGCAAGAATTTGGGACGGGAGACCCTTCACTTCATTCAGGGTGGCAGTTTGCTTTCAGCAACTGTCAATGTAATGATTTTTTGTTAAAATTGCAGAAAATCGGCTTTCACTGACTTAAACGATTGCAATAACTCTTTGAGGATGTCATATCTGGTTAGCAGGGGAATGAGCGAATCGTGAACCCATTACAAGGACAACGCTGTATGAGAACATCGCTGATAAAAAAACAATCCCAAATCCAACCCCCATCGCAAGAAATGTTGCCAGTACAGCGCCAATGACCGAAGTATAGCCATTAATCCCCCAAGCCAACGGGACTAATTGAGGAATTTTTTTTGAGAGCATTGAGAGACCGTGAGGAAAAGGCATCCCCATACAAAAGGCGATCGGAGCGATTATTATCATACCAAGGCAATACTTCATGGGATTCGGCAGCGTAATGAGAGATCGAAAGATCTCAGGAAGGAGAAAATAGTATGCGATACCGATCAGAAGTACGAATGCAATAATTTTTTTAAAACTCATT
>DASRUF010000095.1:0-3503 GCA_035655575.1 Bacteroidota bacterium
TTGGTTAATAAATACATGGTTTCCTCTGAGCGATAAAACGTTGCATAGGCAACGATGATATTACCAACATTGATGGACAAAAAAAACACAAATAGTAACATGGAGAGAAACCGGTGAAATAAGAATAATCCGATTCGAGTATTATCTAAGAGATATGCAGTGGACGTCTGAGTAAAATAGAAAGCCCCAATCGCAAATCCACCAAAGACGATAATTGATGCTAAATTTTTTACAATATTATCTATCCGCAATTCCATCGTAAGCTTCACTGAGCTCAAAAGTTTAAATGAGAGGATATGGAGAATTTCAGACATCACTTTTTACTTCGTTAATTCCATGAATAGTGATTCAATTTTACCATCATGTTTTTCCTTTAATTGCTGAAATACAGTAATAGAGTCTTCATAAATTAATTTTCCATTTTTAATTATTCCAACTCGATCACACAATTCTTCAACTACGGATAAGCTATGAGTTGACATAAAAATCGCTACACCTTCTTTCGACTTTTGCTTTAATCTCTCCTTGACAATATGCGCGCTACGTGGGTCAAGACCAATCATAGGTTCGTCAATTATTAATACTTTGGGATCATGGAGAAGTGCAGCCGCAATGACTGACCGCTGCCGCATCCCCTGTGAATAATATTCCGTACGTCGATCAAGCCATGAATCAATTTCAAAGTCTTGTTTAAATTGTTCAATTCTTTCTGTCGTCACACGGTGATTCATTTTGTACAAACCGGCACTGAAATGAAGAAACTCCCTCCCGGTGAGCTTTTCATAGAGGAAAGGCTGATCCGGAATGTAGCCTGTACTCATCTTCGCTTCAATGGGCGATCGCTGAATATCGAAACCATTAATAACTACTGATCCTGAGGATGGAGTGAATAATCCTGTCATTATTTTTATTGTAGTGGTCTTCCCTGCGCCATTTGGACCGAGAAAGCCATAAAACTCACCACCTTTCACTTCAATGTTTAAATCATCGACGGCAATGAATGAACCAAATTTTTTTGTGAGATGTTCAATACGAATCATAGAAATTGAGAATTTTTAGATTGTTCAATGTTGAAAATTTCAACGACAAAATCAAGACTGTATTTAAAGTTAGAATGGCAAAGTTACATGAATTCAAAAAAAGATTGAGCTAAGAAAAAATTAATCTAAAGCAACAAAAAGCTTTCTCGATCATCTGCGAAACGTTAAGGTTTTTTTGTTGTAAACTTTTACAGAGTTA
The DNA here is from genome assembly GCA_035655575.1 of Bacteroidota bacterium. GTDB lineage: Bacteria > Bacteroidota > Ignavibacteria > UBA10030 > SZUA-254 > DASRUF01. The sequence continues at coordinate 1,240 of DASRUF010000095.1, forward strand.
TAGCAATATCGCAATGACTCAGGTTTATGGCAATTTGCAACCAAATGAACTGGATCTAACAGTAAAGTAGATTTCTACCATTGAATTGAAAGAATGGGTATATGGTCAACGTTGACGGAATAGGGGTACTTCAAAACGATGGATGGACAAGGTGATACGAGATACTCAAGACTATTGGAGAACAGCAAAGTTCGTGATAATTGACACTTGTTTAGCGTGTGACGTATCACTGAGAGTGACGTAATGCACGATGATCCTTTTCAACAACATTAAATTGGTTAGAAAATTATAGAGGACAAAAAGACATGGAACGACTGATAGATGTACTAGCCACCATCCCTTCGAAGTTGAATACATTTTCGATGTGGTATTTTGCCCTGGCAATGGTGAGTTATAATATATCAAGAATTTTAGCATTTTTATTTAATAGACTTCTTTCGGTTTTTATAGATATCGATTAACAGGTTTTTCCCTGCTTGTCTACCCACCAGCGTCCCTGCCTCATGCAAAGCCCCGTTAATTGAACGCCGGGGCTTTTTATTTTTTTGTGAATGAGATTCGACAAAATTTCTTTACCCTTAAACTGCCCTGTTTTTTTGCATTTCCTTCAAAAGTTTTCTAAATTCGAGTGGCTTAAGATGAAAATCTCTCTCAATTTTAAATATCAAATCGGAGATTTTAATAAACGCTGAAGTGGCGAAACTGGCAGACGCGCTGGACTCAAAATCCAGTCCGGCTCACCCCGGGTGTGGGTTCAACTCCCATCTTCAGCACAAATTGTAAAACAGTCGTGTCCCGTTATTCAAGATACGACTACATGAGTGTGGGTTCTCAGCCAAAGGCTCCCGCCAGCCATCGGTCGGGCTGGGATGCGCTCGACGAGTCGAGTCGTCGACCTACGGCGCAAACTCCCATCGTCAGCACAAATGGAAGACGTCAATCTGCTACTCACCAATTCTCACTCACATGATGTCCCTCTGTCTACAACTTCTTTTTGCCATATTACTCCTTTCCCACCTTATATCTGCACAACCATCTTCAAAGATACTCCTCAATGAAAACTTCCATTCTTACCAAACGGGCTCAAACGGGAACCCAACATGGAGTCCAACCAAGGGTCTCTGGCAAGTCATTGATCACACGTATGTTCAACAATCTGATGAGTATGATTGTGCATCTCTTCTCGAATTCTATCTCAACGAGTCATTCACTTTCGAAATTACCTTTGAACACATCAGCGGTGAATTAGGCGTAGGAATGATTTTCTCATCATCTGAACGTTCAAGCACACAGTATGCGGAGATGGTACGATTTGATGGTGCTTCGACAATACTGACGGGATATTTTCAAAATGGAGAATTTAATGCAACTTCGTCAACGAAATCCGAAAAAATTGATGTTAAAAAGAAACATACCCTTCTGCTAAAGGTCGATCGTGATAATAATATATTCACTTTATCGATCGACGGTCATATTTTGAAGGAAAATCTTCCACTTACCTATCTGGCGGGATATTGTGGCTTACAAAGCTCGGGTAATCGGGTACGATTTCATACCGTAAAACTTACTCGAACTCAAATGAGGACAAAACCACCTGATATGAATTGGGTAAAACAATTTACTCTTAGTCCAACGAAGGAATTGGTCATTCCAAACGAACACAAGGGTAACGTACAAAGATATTCACCATTAGGCCACCTCCTTCAAGAAATCGGAACGCCTGCTCGGAGTGGTGGTCAGTTGTATCAACCGAGTGCGGTGGCATTTCTCGATAGCTCAACACTCATCGTCACAGATCGAGGCAGCAACCAACTCCACCTGTTCCAAATCAATGGAAAATGGTTACGTTCGACGGGTTGGAAAGGAAAAGAACAGGCAAAGTTTGATAACCCTATTGCCGTCTCTTCGAATGGACGACGACAAATTTTTGTTCTAGAAAAAAATAATAATCGTGTCCAAGTGTTTAATGATAGCCTGCAAGTTATTACCGATTTTGGCAGCGATAAACTCATCGAACCATTTGATCTCGCAATTGAAGATAGTTTAATTTATGTCGTGAACACAGGATTAAGCCAAATAGAATGCTATACCTGGGATGGGAAAAAAGCAAGGTGGAATAATTCAATCAGCTATGGGGGCGGTGAGGGCCGTGGAATTGGAGTGTTAAATCGAACGATATATTTGAGCTTAGTTAACGAAGTAAGAGCTTTTGATATGAACGGCACCGTATTGAATCGCTTCTTCGGTCGATCCCTGAATTTCAT
>DASRUF010000096.1:0-3873 GCA_035655575.1 Bacteroidota bacterium
GAGTTGCCGCCCCCGCCCCCAACAGATGCCCTACCAATGAAAGTTCAACAGGTAATTCCAAAAGACTATGCTTTGAATCAAAATTATCCCAACCCATTCAATCCATCAACTGTGATCCAATTTGCTCTGCCAGAGGCAAGCGTCGTCATTTTGTCTATTTACAATATCGTCGGCGAACAGATAGCGAATCTTATGAATGGCAGAATGGATGCGGGTATTCATCGTACGACATATAGCTTCGATTCAGAAAATCATCGACCGGTTTCGTCGGGAATTTATTTCTATCGGATGAGCGCAACGTCAATTGAATCGGGCAAACATTTTCTTGAAGTTAAGAAAATGTTAGTGGTGAAATAGTTTTTACCGTAGCATCCGGCAGAGAGAACACCCAAGAAGCTAAGCCATAACATTCTCCCCTGTAGGGGAGGATTACAGGTGGGGTGAGTGTTATTCATCGCCATGTATGTGTTCATAAATGGTCTGCACTACTCCGTTGGTGTTCGTTAACACGTCTTGATCTGAGAAGCGAAGAACCGTGAAGCCTTGGTTTCTCAGGTAAGCATCTCTCTTCTGATCAAAAGCGCGGCCTTTGTCAGTATAATGTTGACTTCCATCGACTTCGACAATAAGCATTACACCAACAGAGAGAAAATCACAACAGTATGGACCCTGCGGTACTTCTCGCCGAAAATGCACACCGAGTTGATTGTTCCTGAGCCTCGACCAGAGTTTCCGCCCTGCATCAGTCATTGAGCGTCGGAAGGCTCTCGCTTTGCCGACACTTCCTTTTGAATATTTCAGACGATACGTGCTCATGCCAAATCTTTTGACTCACCTCTCCCAAACCCTCCCCTACGAGGGGAGGGGACTGCGCGCTGCAATCTTCAACTAAGTCCGTCAATCCTCCGACATAAAAAATCTATTTCTTTCTTTTATTTACCAGCTCATAAATTAATCGAGCGCCTTCCAGAACGAGGTGAGGTTCAACATGATCGATCAGCTTGCTCTGCTTGGCAATAAGCTGACCGTAACCTCCCGTTGCAATCACAATAGCTTTTTGACCGATCATTTTTTTAATCCGCTTCACTATCCCTTCCATAGCATCGACGGCACTGTAGATGATACCGGATTGCATGCATGCGATTGTATTTGTTCCAATAACAAAATTTCGTAATTGGAATGGGATCTTCGGAAGCTGTGCTGTTCGCTTGTAAAGCTCGGCTGCAGACGTCTCAACGCCTGGTGCAATCACTCCACCTAAGAAATCTCCTTTTTTCGAAACCACATCAAACGTAGTCGCTGTGCCAAAATCTATAGCGATTGCAGGTCCCCCATATTTGTCGAAGGTGGCCACGACATTGCACAATCTGTCGGCGCCTAAGGTCGAAGGATCATCATATCGAATCCGCATGTTCAAGTCTAATGAGCTTGAGATGATTAGTGGCTCGATCTTCAGGTATTTTTTGCACATCGATGTATATGTACGCGTGAGAACAGGTACAACAGAAGCGATGGCAGCGCCATCAATATTTTCTCGAGGGATTTTTATTCGTTTGAGGAAAGTATTCAGATGATGCCAGAGTTCATCCTTTGTCCATGTTCCCGAACTTTTCAACTGCCCATAAGTGACAAGTCGGTGTTTTTTGAAGAGGCAGAAAGACGTTTGGGTGTTACCAATATCGATTGCAAAGAGCATAAGGAGAATTTATAAATTGAGAATTGTTATATCGCCGGCGAGTATTTTTTTTTCAATTCCATCAACCTGGAGAATAAGTCCGCCATCATCTCCTATGGTTATCGCTGTCCCGCTAACAGCGGTTCCGCGCTGATCGACCATGATTTTCTTTCCGAAGAAGTTACAATATTTTTTCCACGATACGAGAATCTCTCCTAGCTGCCGCAAAAGAATTTTTTCATAGAGAATTTCTAACTGTTCTATTACAACAGCAAGGACTTGCAAGCGGTCGTAATTTATGCCTGCACATAATGAGAGTGAAGTCGCCGTTGTTTTTATTTCATCAGGAAAGACAGTCTGATTGACATTCATTCCTATGCCCATAATAGTATAGGACAGTTGACCGCCGTCGAATACTCCTTCCGATAAGATACCGCAAACTTTTTTACCACTGAGCAGTACATCATTGGGCCATTTGCACTCTGGGATCAAGTGTGTAATTTTTTCGATTGACTGCGCTACGGCGAGACTGGCATAGAGTGATATAATTCCAATGGAGTCGGGTCTGATTTTGGGCTTTAAAATGATCGAGAACGTAAGGTTGTTTCCTTTTTCAGAGAACCAGCTTCTGCCAGCGCGTCCACGTCCTTGCGATTGCTCTTCTGCGATAACCAGCGTTCCTTCGGAACATCCCCTTGAGATTAATGATTTTGCATAGGCATTCGTTGAATCAATGGTGTCGAAAGTATAGATGGTTTGCCCAAATCTTTTCGTCTTCAAGCAGGGTCGAATCTGATCTTCCGTCATCGGTTTGGTAATAATTTTCAATTCATGATAGGAAAATCAAGAGAAGAATGCAAGGTTGAAGATATGTCATCATTAAAAGGTTTTATGTCATCTTTTAAAGATCATTCTGACATGCTGACAGCGATGATAAATTATAATATGATGATCTGGGGAATTCATTATATAAAATACTCAAAATAACGGTACTTTTTGAGGGATGTCTGCTATCACTTTCTGGCATGGCTATTGAAGATTATTGATGATGTAACTAAGGTAATACTCCATCAACTGAGTTTAAGACTCGGTCTTTGGTGGTAAAAATTTCATTTATTAGGAGAGATAAACAATGGCTGGAAAAATTATTGGTATCGATTTAGGAACGACGAACTCCGTAGTCGCGGTCATGGAAGGCAATGATCCTGCCGTGATCGCTAACTCAGAGGGTTCGCGTACAACACCGTCGATTGTGGGATTTACAAAATCTGGTGAGCGGTTGGTGGGTCAACCGGCTAAACGTCAGGCGGTAACGAACTCTCAGAATACGGTCTTTTCAATCAAGCGCTTTATGGGAAGGTTTTATAATGAAGTAAACGAAGAGATGAAACTTGTCTCCTACAAAGTCACACAGGGTGAGAACAATACTGCACGCGTGCAAATCGGCGACCGTGTTTATTCACCCCCTGAAATTAGCGCGATGGTTTTGCAGAAAATGAAACAGACCGCAGAAGATTATCTTGGCACGAAAATTACTGATGCCGTCATTACCGTCCCGGCATATTTCAATGATGCACAGCGGCAAGCAACAAAGGAGGCGGGGGAGATTGCAGGGCTGAACGTCCGGCGTATCATCAATGAACCCACCGCAGCGGCACTCGCCTATGGGTTAGATAAAAAACAGAAAGATGTGAAGATCGCTGTTTTCGATCTCGGCGGCGGTACATTTGATATTTCGGTCCTCGAGCTTGGAGAAGGAGTATTTGAAGTGAAATCGACAAACGGGGATACCCATTTAGGCGGTGATAATTTTGATCAATGCTTGCTGGATTATATCGCAGATGAATTCAAGAAACAAGAAGGAGTTGAATTGCGGAAAGATCCGATGGCACTCCAACGCTTACGTGAAGCGGCAGAGAAAGCGAAAATGGAGCTTTCAGGTTCACTTCAGACTGAAGTAAATCTTCCCTTCATCACAGCGACCGCAGATGGACCGAAGCATCTGAATTTAACAATTACTCGCGCCAAGTTTGAACAGTTGGTGGATCATCTTGTGAAACGATGTATTCCTCCCATCGAAAAAGCGTTGACCGATGCCAATCTTGGTCCGGACAAGATCGATGAGATTATCCTTGTTGGTGGTATGACACGAATGCCTCGTATTCAACAGCTCGTCAAAGAAATTTTTGGTAAGGAAG
>DASRUF010000097.1:0-10297 GCA_035655575.1 Bacteroidota bacterium
TTTCTTAATGTGCTTATTGGGAACATATTGTAAATCACACTCGGGATCGGGGAACTCGTAATTGATCGTTGGCGGAATGAGATCATGGTGGGTCGTTAAGACGGTAACAATTGCCTCGACGGCTCCCGCAGCACCGAGGAGATGTCCGGTCATGGATTTCGTTGAGCTTACATGCAATTTATGTGCGTGCTCACCAAAAACAGCTTTGATCGCTTGGGTTTCAGATTTATCATTATACGGTGTCGATGTACCGTGCGCGTTGATGTAATCGATATCCTCTGGTTGTAATCCTGCATCGTTTAAGCAAAGACGCATCGAGCGAATCGCACCCTCACCACCAGGAGCAGGTTGGGTGATATGGTATGCATCTGCTGTTAATCCAATGCCAGAGAGCTCGCTTAATATTCTTGCACCGCGATTGATCGCATGTTCGAGTTCTTCGAGAATCAACATCCCTCCTCCTTCACCCATAACAAAGCCATCGCGATGTAAATCAAATGGGCGACTCGCTTTTTCAGGCTCATCATTCCTTGTGGATAGTGCCTTCATCGCATTGAAACCACCCACACCCATTGGGCAAATCGCTGCCTCAGACCCGCCTGCAAAAATGACATCCGCATCGCCCCGTTGAATCAACATATATGCATCGGCGATTGCATGAGAAGAGGTTGCACATGCAGAGGTAGTCGCATAGTTAGGACCTTTTACTTGATACCGCATCGAGATATATCCAGCGGCGATATCGGCAATCATCATCGGAACAAAGAATGGACTGATCCTGTGTGGACCTCCCGTTTCATGAAGAGTCTGTATTTGCCTGTGCCATGTCCACATACCACCGATACCCGAGCCAAAGATAACTCCGATCCTATCTCTGTTTTCCTTTTCGAGGTTGAGGCATGAATCCTTTACAGCCATTTCAGCACACGCAATCGCATACTGTGTAAAAAGATCCATCCGATTGCTGGTTTTCTTATCCATGAAGTCTAATGGCTTAAATCCTTTTACTTCACAAGCGATCTTTGTATCATACTGCGAGGCATCGAACGATGTGATTTTCGCTGCACCGCTTTTCCCTGCGAGCGTGTTATCCCAAAATTCTTTAACACCAACTCCGATTGGGGTTACAGCACCTACTCCTGTAATAACGACTCTCTTGCGTTGGTTATTCGTTGGCATCATCTACATTCGATTCCATATTTATCGAGCTATTGATCTGCCTCAATCGGCATGAGAGATCGTTCAGGCTGTGTTCTCACTTTACCTTTCCACTCAGGTATTTTATTGCATCTCCAACTGTTGCGATCTTCTCGGCATCTTCATCGGGAATTTGCAGGTTGAACACTTTCTCAAATTCCATAACTAATTCAACCGTATCGAGTGAATCTGCGCCGAGGTCATTGGTAAACGAAGCTGCCGGCGTCACCTGTGACGCTTCGACACCAAGTTTATTCATGATGATTTCTTTTACCTTTGCTTCGATATCTGCCATAATGATTACTCCTTGATTAGTGAGTAGTGGTTACTTAATCTTTCAATAAACTTTCTGAGTCAATCTTACATTACCAAGCCGCCATCAACACAGATGACCTGCCCTGTGATATAATCAGCGTCTGCGGAAGCAAGGAATTTTACAACACCTGCGATTTCCTCTGTTTTCGCTGTGCGTCCGAGGGCAATCCGTTCTGTTAATGCTTTACGCTGATCTTCAGTAAGCTTGGCAGTCATATCCGTTTCCACAATACCTGGCGCAATCGCATTAACCTGAATATTGCGAGAACCAACTTCTTTTGCAAGTGATTTCGTGAATCCAATGATCCCGGCTTTCGATGAAGCATAGTTCGTTTGACCTGCGTTGCCAATAACTCCTGCAATCGAGGTGATGTTTATGATTTTGCCCGCACGCTGACTCATCATTGGACGTATAGCTGCTTTTGTTAAGTTGAAGACGCTCTTCAAATTTGTATTGATGACCGTATCCCAGTCCTCTTCAGTCATTCGCATCAGCAACCCATCCTTGGTGATGCCCGCATTATTAACAAGAATATCGAGTCTTTTAAATTTTTCAACAATTGTCTCAACGATCTCTTTCGATTTGTTGTGTAATGAAACATCTACCTGATACGCCATCGATTCACTGCCAACTTTTTTGATTTCATTAACAATTAGCTGTGCTTCATTTGAAGAACGATGATAGAGAATGATCACCTTCGCTCCTTCTTTTGCGAAGTTCAAAGCAATCGCTTTGCCAATGCCCCGCGACCCCCCACTCACTAGTGCAACTTTGTCTTGGAGTATTCCCACAGGAGCTACACAAGGCTGAATTTCTCAATATCAACAAACCGATCAACCCCTCGTACATCAATCGTTGGATCGATACGCTTCACCAAACCCTGAAGTACTTTTCCGGGTCCAACCTCGATAATCGTTCTCGCCCCATCAGCAATCATCCGCAGGATTGATTCCTCCCACCGAACGGCGCTGGTGAGTTGTTGTTCGAGTAATGTACGAATTTCGCCCGTCTTTTGCATTGGCTTTGCAGCTGCATTAGAGTACACGGGAATTCTTGCATCCAGGATCGAAGTTGAGTGTAATGCTTTTTTTAATCCCTCATGAGCGCTTTTCATCAACGGTGAGTGGAAAGCCCCGCTGACCACTAACTCCTTTACCAATTTCGCACCTTGTGCTTTTGAAATTTCCATCGCTTTCCTTACACCATCCACCGACCCACTGATCACAATCTGACCAGGCGAGTTGAAATTAGCACATTGGACAACACCCGAGCTACGGGCTTCTCGACAAACTTTCTCAACAACGTCCGGCGAGAGACCCACAACAGCCGCCATGGTACCAAGTTCCTTTTCACCCGCTTCTTGCATCAATTCACCGCGAAGACGGACTAATTTTAATCCATCTTCGAACGTCATCGCGCCTGAAAATACAAGCGCTGTATATTCACCTAATGAATGTCCCGCCGCCATTCCCACATCTTGAGGTTCCATGATGGAACACAAAATGATGCTGTGAAGATATATGGCGGGTTGTGTATTCTTCGTTTTCCGAAGCTCATTCTCCGGTCCCTCAAAACAAATCTTCGACAACGAAAAACCGAGTATATCATCTGCTCTCTCGAACATCTCACGGGCACCTGCATGGCACTCAAAGAGGTCTTTTCCCATCCCCACATATTGTGAACCTTGACCGGGAAAGATGTACGCGGTTTCAGTCATCTTATTAGCTCTTGTTCGGATTATCGAACGCCCATTTCACGAGTACGGCACCCCATGTATATCCCGCACCGAAACTCGAGAGAACGATTGTGTGTCCACGTCTCAATCTACCGCATTGCCACCATTCGGATAAACACAATGGAATTGTCGCTGCCGTAGTGTTGCCATATTTATCGATGTTAATCATCACTTTCGATTCATCAAGTCCCATCCGCTCGCGGCATGCATCGATGATCCGCAAATTTGCCTGATGGGGTACAAGGTAATCAATGTCTTTTCCGGTTAGATTGTTGCGCTTCATGATTTCTGCCGACACATCCGCCATACCGATGACGGCGACTTTGAAAACCGATTTCCCATCTTGATAAAGATAGTGCATTTTATTATCAACTGTTTCATGCGTTGACGGATAGAGACTCCCACCACCCTTCATATATAAATAACTTGCACCTGAACCGTCAACATAGTGAATATGGTCGAGGATTCCAAGACTTGGATCGTTACTTGGCTCAAGAAGAACGGCACCCCCTGCATCACCGAAAAGGATACAGTTATTGCGATCTGTATAATCTGTAATCGAGCTCATTTTATCAGCCCCAATAACAACGACTTTTTTATAGGCACCGGTTTCAACAAATTGCGCGCCAACTACGAGAGCATAGAGAAAACCAGAACAAGCAGCTAAGAGGTCAAATCCCCAAGCATTCTTTGCCCCGATCTTATCTTGAATTATACATGCAGTCGGAGGAAACAACATATCTGGTGTCACCGATGCAACAATAATCAGGTCAAGTTCCTCGGGACCAATTCCCCGATTCTGGAGAACCATCTCGAGTGCCTTTGTTCCCATATCAGAAGTCGCACCTTGTTCAAGGATACGACGCTCACGGATTCCAGTTCTTGTTCGAATCCATTCATCCGTGGTGTCCACCATCTTTTCGAGATCGGCATTAGTGAGGATTTTATCAGGAACGTAATGTCCAACTGCCGTGATGGCGGCACGGACAAGCTCATGTCGTTGTTTGCTCATCTCGATGACGCCAGAGCCTCCTGGATATGGAAATGGATTTTCTTTTTCACCATCTCCTCTGCTCGGAGTATCATGTTTTTAATCGCCTTCGGTGTCGACTTGCCGTGCCCAATAATTGAAACGCCATTCACTCCCAAAACAGGTACGCCGCCATGTTCCTCGTAATCGAGACCTTTAAACGCTGAACGCAGTGTTTTTGTCATCGATAGTCCAATAAATTGCATCCATAAATTTTGGTTGAAATACTCTCGAAGGCGATTTTTAATAAATGATGGAATGCTTTCGGCAAACTTGAGAACGATGTTTCCAACAAAGCCATCACAGACAACAACGTATGCCTTACCTTTGAGAATGTCACGACCTTCCAGATTACCAATAAAATTCAACTTACTTTCTTTCAAAAGTTTATATGCCTCCATGGCAACATCATTTCCTTTAGAAGGTTCTTCACCGATGTTTAATAATCCAACTGATGGATTCTCGACTCCGAGCATTTTATTGATATAAATACTTCCCATTACAGCAAATTCATAAAGGTGCCGAGGCTTACAATCGACACTCGCACCTGCATCGAGGATGAGACTAACCCCTCTTTCAGTGGGAAAAAAAGCACCAATGGTCGGTCGGCTGACACCTTCAACTCTTCCAAGAATCACCGTTGATGTCGACATCACCGCACCCGAATGCCCCGCGCTGACAAATGCATCCGCTTTCCCCTCTTTATGAAGAGTAACGCCGACATTTATTGAGGAATCTCTTTTATGTTTTACCGCTGCGATTGCAGCATCATGCATGTCAACAACTTGCGGTGCATCCACGATGTGGTAGGAGAGCCCATTCTGTTGGTATCGGGTAAGCTCCTTCTTTACGGCGGGTTCAGAGCCGACGAAGAGGATTTCAAACCGATTATGAGTTTCACGGAGTGCTTCAATTGCGCCAGCGACAACATTCTCTGGCGCATGGTCACCACCCATCGCATCAACAGCTATCCTTATGTGTGAATCTCCACTCACTACCTCGACCCTTCGAGCAGTTGAATAAACGTTGAACCTATCTGAAAGCTTCTCGACGTAGCGAAATCACCCTGATAAAAAGAGTTTTGTTCACCAGTGTTAGATTATGAACTTTTCGGAACAATGATTGATCGACCGTTATAATACCCGCAATTGGGGCATGCGCGATGAAGAAGCTTTTGCTCGTGGCAGTTTGGACATTCAGCAATCGATGGTCTCACTGCCTTGTAGTGTGTCCGTCGCTTCGCACCGCGTGATTTTGAATGTCGTCGTTTTGGATTAGGCATATTGTAATGTTCCTTACATTTTCAATTATTAAGTAAATTTTTTAGTGGCTCCCAACGAGAGTCTGTGACTTCCTCATGACACATACAGGACTTATAATTCCAATTGGCCCCACATTGTGAACACAAACCCTTACATTCATCTTTGCAAATCAATTTCAAAGGGATAGATAAGATAACAATTTGCCGAACGTCTTCTGTAAGTTCTATATATGTTGTTTCAGGACTTATAATTTGAATCTCATCCACGGGATTTTTATCAGCATCCTGGGCATCCATAACATAGAGCATATTGTAATGACTGACGATGGGTTGAACGAAATCCTCAAGACACCGATCACAGGGGAAATGTCCTGATGTGTGTATATCGACTTTTAAAAAGATCTGCCGCTGAGTTTTATCGAGAACCACATCAACGTTCACATCTTTCTGGAAATTTTCCTCCAATCCAACATCTGAAGGCTTCGAAGAGAAATGATACTCGTGGAGTCCACTGGAGAGTTGAGAAATCCGAATTTTCATTGGGTTGTCATTCTCTATTCTATTCATATTCTCTTTACTCTAGAACGATTGTTCTTCGAATTTTCCAAAAAACCCACATTAATATAGAAAATAATAGGGCGAGAGTCAAGGAATCCACCATGAGAAACGTGTATTGGAATAAGAATTATAGAAGTTTCCATTCTGTACGATCAAAATATTACTTTAAATTGAGGAGAGAGAAGTAAAGATGTTCGATTGAATTCACCATCTGCTCAAGGGTAAAAAAGTCCATGAGTCTCTGACGGCTCTTTACTCCCATTGATTCACGACGAGATTGATCTATCAACAGAAGAATTAATTTCTCGGCAATTTCATTTGGATTCTTTTCCAACACGACGAACCCATTCACCCCTTCATCCACCATCTGTGATACGTCCCCAACGCGAGTAACAACAACAGGAAGTTCTTGTGCAAGCGCCTGCAGTACTGCAAACGGGAATGTTTCTCCACCTCCTTCAACAGAGGTATGAGCATAAATATCAAATGCTGAGTAAAGGTTATCAAGGTCATCCCGGAACCCTGCAAATGTGACATAGTCTTGAATTGTGAGTTCTTGTGCCAGCTCAAGAAGCAGATCTTGTAATTCTCCGTCACCGACAAGGATAACCCGTGCTTTTGGATATTGACGGATAATAAGAGCGAAGGCTCGGAGCAAGTACTCTTGACCTTTCATGGGAACCAGCCGCCCGACATTTCCAATAACAACGACGTCGTCAGCAATTCCAAACTCTTTGCGAATCTTCATTCGGGCTACTGTATCCCTTTTCATACTCTGAGGATCAACACCGAGATGCACAACAGAAATTTTTGACGTAGAGATATGATCTTCTCTCACCAATAAATCACGGACACAAAAACCGTCAACAATGTAATGATTGGTGGCATATGCGTTCCGCACCCAATGTGTAACGTTATGCCGAAGTGAATGGAAGCTGTGAACACTCGTTACATGGACAACGTTTGCCAGGCGTGCGGCAAAAGCTCCGGCGGTTCGGTCATAGTTACTGTTGGTATGGATAATATTAATTTTATGTTCCTTGAGTACATGCCTGAGTTTAAAAATGAATTTCAGCAGCTCACCCTGATGGGGAAAATCCAATGGAATTGTTCTTATATTTGCTTGGTCACACTTCTCTCGCAACAGATGATCAGGTTTCACGCCGACCAAGATGTTATGCTGACGACGCTGTAATTCCTTCGCAAGCTCGAGAACATAAAACTCTCCTCCGCCATAAATATCCGTCGAGTTTGACAGAAAAATGTTTAGCTTTTGACTCATTTCGAATTAATCAAAAAAAATCTTAACTCTATAATATGAAAAAAAGAAAGGCGCCCATCCCAATATCTATGGACGCCTTTACGATTTACTTGCCTTTGCTTATGTTGTTGCTGACTCTTTAGGTTTTTTGCCAAAAACCCCTGCTACAGCTACCCCAAGGATCAGGTATTGAATTAATGTGTAAATAAACCACTGTAATGCGAGTGAGTATGGTATAGGATACATGGCATACGAAGCATATGCCATTGGTGTTGCCATCATAACACCGATGTAAAAGCCATAACGTACACCCTCGACAATACCTTTCCCCTCATAGCCTTTTGAAAAGACTAACGTGAAAAAAAACGAAATGATAAGATATACAACATAATAAATCCACATCATTTCCATCATTTCCGCTTCCGGTCGCAGAAGATTTTTTACGGGATCCAACATGTAGGTTGAGGTCAGAATGACGCCATGAACTAGAAAGCTAATAACTGACATTCCGAGAAAAACAACCACCGTCCCAATCCATAACTTCTTATTCATAGGAACTCCCCAAGCTGTGAGACATTAGTGAATTATGAACCGCACAATTTTACAAAAGAAAGTAACCAAATTCAAGATAAGCCGTTATGAAACTGTATACTGATCAGGTTTTCTATCTTGCAGAAGATCGTTATACTCATTGAGTTTCTTGTTTTTCGCTAATTCAAGATCAATTTCCACTACCGAGATACCTGACTGATCGCTGTTGAGGCGAACTAAAATCTCACCTTTAGGCGTAACAACCTCACTCTTGCCGATATACTTGAATTGCACTCCTCCACGGCTTTCTTTCCCAACTCTATTTGCTGTCGCGGCAAAAACTCGATTTTCTAAACATCGAGTAACCATAGCATCCGGGCAATACGGCATGACAAGGTTAGATGGATGGACAATGAGCTGAGCACCATGTAATGCGAGTGAACGTGCGCTCTCGGGAAATATCCAATCAAAACAAATCATCATACCAATTTTCCCAAACGGTATATCGAAAACGGGAAAGCCTAAATTTCCTGGTGCGAAAAAGAGATGTTCTCTATTATACAGGTGTACCTTTCGGTACAAGCCTGCCAAGCCTGTCGGACCAACCAGTGCTGAAGAATTATAGATGTGATCGGACTTTTCAGCAAATCCGTAAGCAACATAACACCGCTTCCTGTTCGTGAACTCGGCGATTGCTTCATACGTTACCCCTTCGATTGGCTCGGAGAGTTTGTTCACTTCATCAGCATCAATAAAATTGTACCCAGTGTTAAACAATTCTGGCAAGACAAAAAGATCAGCCTCCTCGCTCTCCATGGCAGATAGTGCTTCTTTGATGTTCGATTGAATATTTCCAAAGATTGGTGATGTTTGTACGATTGATACTCTCATGCGTTCTGTTTCGATAATTAATGGCGGATAGATCCTCAAAAAAAATATTACTAATACAACTACATCAAAGGTAGCTTAAGCGTGAATCAATTCTGTTGAAAGCCACTTCCCTTAGAATGACGACGAACCTGCTCTGTTACGATTGACCAAAAATCATCACATTGAAATTCTTTTGCAAATTTCTCATCGACTTCAGCAAATCGTAAAGCTACATCGAGAGCGCGATCGTTGACAACATTGTAATCGTGCTCAAGTGAGATATAATTTGCGCGCAGTGTATCACGCTCTTCACTCGTAGCGAGGAGAAGGTTATATACCTCCTTCTCAAGCTCATATACTTTACCATTTAGAGTCACTGAGTAGTCCATGGTACATTCCCTTCAAATGTATTGTACATTTTTTTTGTTGGACTTCCTTCAAAACGAGATCCGTTTTAAAGGTATAAATTATCATTTATCTTTGGGTTTTAAGATTACCGCTGGAACTTCCATGTCTTTCACTAATGTATTGAATCTTACTAATTCGTTTTCCAAGACAGCTCTATATTTCTTCAGCAGATCGTCTAATTCACCGGCGAGTTCTTCATAAACTGTGTAAGTCTGTTTCGTTGGTTTTGTGTCGGCACTTGAAGCAACACCGGCAAGCGACGCGATCTTATCGTTTAACTTAATCGGAAAATTGAGCGCATCTTGACTGCTTTTGATTTTTACTTGAATGATTGCCTCCTCGATTGTTTTCAATTGTTCATTCAACTTTTTCGACACATTGGCAATAGTATCTTTACTCTTTTGCTTCTCTAACTTTTTTACTAAATCTTCGGTTTGTTTTCGAATATCGCGTATCGTATTAACAGCCTCATGCGCTTCTGAAACTTTATCTCGAATTTTGATAAGAAAATCGAATTGCTCTTTAAACTCCACCGGAGTTGTCTCAAGACGTGGATCTTTCATAATTTCGAATGATTGTGTCCAACTCCGTGCTCCGACTTTTAATCTAACCCGATAAGAACCAGGCGCTGTGATTGGTCCACGCGTCGATCCTCCCCACATGATAGCTCCTTGTACCTTGGCAGCGTCAGGATATCGCATATCCCATACAAATCGGTTCATCCCGGAATCCACAGGCGCTTTTGGTTCATCATCGCTCTGAGGTTGTTCACTACCCGGTTCAGTTTTCTTCTCCGATTTTCCGAGAAACGATTTTATGAGATTGCCTTCGCCGCCAAGAAATTCCAATTTAAATGTATCCTTCTCTATGGGTTTATTTCTAAGATAATAATTTACAACTACCCCGTTTGGCGGATTTTTACCGAGCGCCAATCCGGGCCGGTCGAACGTTCCACCCTCCATCCTGTATGTTTTACGAGGTGCATACAGATAAACATTTTCTTGTGCCATTTCATCATTCAATTGGTAGAGTGGTGTAAGATTATCCAATATCCAAAACGAACGACCATGTGTTCCGGCAACCAAATCTTTTTCACGTGCCTGAATTGCAAGATCGTGTATCGGTACAAC
>DASRUF010000098.1:0-3486 GCA_035655575.1 Bacteroidota bacterium
TTCAGCTCTTCGTCACTGAGGGAGAATCCTTCCCGATTGTTCATGAGAGGTCTATCTCTTTTGAATTTCAGTCGTTGAAAAATTCGTTCAGGTTCGGTTTTGAGATATACTAAAATGCCCGTTTCCTTGATAATCTTCAGATTGTCTTCATGAGAAATTGTGCCACCGCCAAGCGAGATAACACATCCTTGAAACTGACTAACTTTATGGAGAAGTGTTCGTTCGATATCGCGGAAATACTTTTCACCAAAATCTGAAAAAATAGAAGTGATTTTTTTTCCAGTAATTTTTTCAATCTCGAGATCGATATCGATTGCAGAATAGCCAAGAGTATTAGCAAGGATGGGTGCAATAGTGCTCTTACCGCTACCCATAAAACCTGTGAGGTAGACACGATGGATTCGAGTCTTCTCCATCAGAGAGGGAACAGGATGCCCATTGTTAACGTCATGCCATTGATATTAATCCTGGAATCAAATGGCAGTTGATTCAGATAGATGGTGGAACCGTTATAGCCCGTTGTCGGTTGGGTGAATTGATTTGTGGTTTCAAAGTGAATATCGCGAAATTTTAATTCACTTCGAAGGGTAAAGAGAGATGACAAGTTGAATTGGATACCGCTTACAACATGAATTCCAAAGCCGAGCTTGCGATGAACGGTGGGAGCTTCGACATTAGCGTATTCGTATTCTCGGGAACCGATATACACCCCTCCTCCACCTCCCATGTAAATCTTCCATTTCTCATAGCCAAAAGGGATGAAAAAATATCCTGATGCCTCGATGGGAACAACAGTATATCCCTCTTTGATCGGAATAATTTTCGATGCTGAAATCGGGTGGCTGAAGTGTTCAGTCTTTTTAATATACTCGATAGACAGTCCGAGTTGGATACCGGTATATTCAAGTGTTCTTCTGAAATCAACTCCCACGCTTATAATATTATTCAAAAGGAAAAACTGACTGCGCAGATACTCGTCTGAATCATGCGGGTGATAAAAGAGTTTGGATGATGTGGTAAAAGAGCCAAACAAAGTAACATCCGAGAGCCGGTTTTGTGCCTTTATTTCGTTGGTTTGAAGGAGAAGAGTACTCAGTATAAAAAGACCAAGGAGGCGCATCGCTTGTGAGATGCATTTTTATGTGAATTGATGCTTAGCGGTAAAAAAGATCTCGATTGTCGATAATCTCAGCAGATTTTTTAAGACTCCCTGTCCACTCGGAAAAAAATTGGTTAGCTTTATCGGAAAGCAACTGATTACGGATATTGTTCTTTTGTGTGTTGTACATCGTCGAGTCGAAGGAAGTTTTGGATACAAGCTGGATGAGGTACATTCCGCGTAATCCTTCAACCGGTTTAGATATTTCCCCGACATGTAATGCAGTCAGTCCACCGATGAATCCCATATCCCTGCCTATGGTGGGAATAGCCCCCTCAACGCTAAATGGTTCCAAATGTTCAACGGTGAAATTTGGTCGTTTTGTGGGAATTGCTTGTAGTTTCTCTCCCGGTGCTAAAGATTGTTTTAATTCGGTTGCGAGTGCTCTAATTTTTTCGATTTTTTTCTCGCGATTCACCTGGTTTTCAATGTAGGTTTTTAGTTCGTCAAATGGACGAGTGCCTGACTCTTTAATTTCAGTGATCATGAATACACCGTAACCATTCTGTAGAAAGAAAGCTTCACTTACGGAATTGAGATCATTATTGAACGCAAATTTGTTTACGGGGATGTTCGTACCGATCCCAGGAATTACAGCATTTTTCTGGAATGGCTGTGTTTCAGTAACAGTATATTTACTCAACTCCGCCTCTTTGAGAAAATTTCCTTCCTTAGCGAGATAAGCAAAATCCTGTGCGCGTTGAGCGACCTCGTTCGAGGTCGTTGAGCTTACTCGAACAATCATGTGGATGTCAGAAATTTTCACCTCGCGTTTATCTCGTCCAAACACTTTGATGATATGAAAACCGAATTGTGTTTTAACGGGACCGATAATTTGTCCGGGCTTTGCTTTGTACACCGCATCCTCAAAAGGTTTAACCATCCGTCCTTTTCCGAACCAGCCGAGGTCTCCGCCGCGTGCACCTGACCCCGGATCATTCGAATACTTTCCCGCGAGTTCACTGAAATCTTTTCCTTGTTTTACTTCAGCGAGGATCTCTTTTGCTTTTTTCAATGCTGCAACGCTGTCATTGTTCTCGATGCTGACGAGTATGTGACTTGCGTGTACGAATTCATCTTTTCCATCGCGAAATTCAAGAATTTTCATTAAATGATAACCATCAATTTCTTTTATTGGTCCAGCGACATCGCCGATTTTTGATTTGAAAATTGCGATCTCTTTATCCTGGCTCAATTCACCATGCTTAAAGAAAGCATCGGGTGTGGGTATTTCGGAATATGTTTTTGCAAGCTCAACGAAATCTGCACCTGCGGTGACCCTCTTTGCAATATCTTCTAATTCCCCGACAACGATATCAGTATCATTTTTTGTTGGAGACATATTAAAGCGAACGTATTTTAACTTTCGTGTTGCCTCGGATTTGAAATCTTTTGCATGTTCGGAATAGTAGGCTCGGAGGTCATCCTCGGTTACAGTAATTTCATCATCCTTAACCAATTGCATTGGATCGAGCAGGATATAATCGGCTTCGTATTTAATGTTTTGGTCAAGGAACTTTTGCAGGATGTCGTATTCTGTGACTCGTACGCTGGAGAGGATCAAACTCTGGAGTTTTTCTCGCTGGCGTTGTTTTTTTAATTCTCCTTCTGCCTGTACCAATTGAGGTTTGTTGCGGGGATCTTGGAGAGCTGCTTCGTATTGTTGACGGTTGAATACTCCAGTGGAATCAATGAAATTTTTACGGAGAAATTCTGGAGGATTATCACCCTTTACCCAGTCGATGATTTCCTGGTCTGGAACGGTGATGTTAAGCCGAGTAATTTCATCCTCATAAAGTTTTTGATCGATGAGGTAATCCCAGATTTGATCACGGATTATTCGCTGTTGATCTTCATTGGGATCGTTACCGGTTTGAGTTTTCTGATTTTCGATGGCTCGTCGGACAAACTCAGCATAATCTTTTGAAAGGACAGCTTGGTCGTTGATTTTGCCAACTTCTTGAGATTCGGCTAAACGCAAACTCTGCTGGCGGCCCGTTATATCCATTCCCCAATCTAAAACTATATAAATGACGAAAACCCCAGCGAAAATTGAAAAAAATGTTGCGAGGCTTTCACGTATTTTTGTCATTAATGGCATGGTCTTGAGAATCCTTTTGAGAGAAAGCTGTGAGAAATTTCATAAAAATATACAAGAAAAATGCCTGAGAAGCAAAGAAGCGGGGTCCAGGGTAAAATTGGTGGGAGGGTTATTCCCGTTCGGAATGTCCCAGATAAAGGTAGAGCAATAACTATGTAACCATTAGCGTGTGTTTTACGTTACATACAATGAAATTAGATTTGCTTTTTATATTAAATCTTCTGAT
>DASRUF010000099.1:0-4494 GCA_035655575.1 Bacteroidota bacterium
GCTGACTCCACTTGTTTGGTTGTTTCTACTCGTGTTGATCTATACGCTTTGGGTGCAAATCGCATAAACCACTTGTTATAGAAGTCAACTGACTGAGCAATATCAGATTTCCAGATATGGGGCTTATCAGCATTGACCGGCATTCAGACTATCCAATTCCTTTCGGTTCTAAGATTGTAAATCAGATGATGACTACTTTAATGTCAGAATACGAATAATTAGAACCCTATGCAATTTCAACAATGCTTGGGCGCAATGGCAACTAACGTTTATATTATGAAAAGGCAGAAACCACGCCGTACCGCCCCATTAACATCTATAATTAATGAGGGACGGCATGGAACGAGCATTATAATCAAATTTCAAAAGAGTGAGCGTCGTAGTTTTTCGGTGTTATGCGAAGATTGGATGAGCGCGATTTGAATCAACGACGCCTCCAAGCGTTCCATAAGGGAAAGCCATTTTCTTCTCGGAGTTTTAAGATTGCATCACCCTTACTTACCTCTGTGGCAACAATGACCGGCTTTTTGACAAACAAGATTCTCGATCCCTTGACTTCTACAGTGTCTCTTGGTTCAATGGTCATATCTTGGTTTACAAGATACCAGCCCGGACCCAGATGTACGGATAGTTCCTCTTTCTCCGTTTTTAGGAGCAGCTGCACACCGTAGGACATCCCTTTGATGGGAGTGACTTTACTGATCGTGAGAACTTGTCCCTTGAGGGTTTCCGTTGATTTGCTGTCAAACATTTTTTGATACTGGGTTCCTATCCCCCAACCGCCACTTCCTTTGTATTTGATTACCCCTTGAGCGAGGGATTCCTGGGCGAGAAGAGCATAGACAGTCATAACCGTCAATAGCAAAGCACCAACCTTTCTCATTGCGATCTCCTTTCTTAGAAGTGAATTAACGAATCCAATTTTTGCACAACTACTGTAAGTACGCATTGCGTATACCTGCCCGACTATGTCGTTCAGGCGGGTCATACCCAAATCGGGTGGTTAGACGATATCCCGCTTGTAGCGGGTCAGGTTTGTATCTGTTAACAAAGGAATATAAACACTTATTTTTCGAATGCCAAGCATAATGTCGCCAACGCTCCATCTTGCCGTTACTCTAACCTTGGTCTTGATTCTCTCTCAACTTCTTCCCATATTTATTTAAAATGACATTGAGATCGATGAATTTCGAGTATGATGGAGAATAAAACTACTCTTTTTATAAGAGATATAACGAACAATTTTAAAGCGAGCAGTTTAAACGATCATCCGCTTCTCAAACTTCTCATCGGTTTGTCATTGGTTCTTATCATCGTAGGGATGTATCCCGGCGGCGAATCGATCGAAATCAGTACCACGATTGGCTCGATCTGGACAGAAAAAGATCTCATCGCAACATTTTCATTTCCCATTTATAAGGAACCCCAGCTTTACGAGCAACAAAAGCGGGAGGCAGCTCACTCGGTGTACCCGGTCTTCGAACGAAGAGAGGAGATACAACAATCATTCATCGATAGTCTCAGGAATTTAATGCGTGAGCTCCGCACAATGGTTGAAATGTTACAGCAGTGGCGAAAATTCCATACAAAAAACGACTCAATCACTTTTGTATCTAAGATAAATCAAATAGGTTTATCGCTCACCGAGAATGAATTAAATCTTCTAAGCAAATTGTATGTGAGTGAGAAAAAATCATCAGATCAAACCCTACGAAAGATTGAAGAAACACTGGCTTCAATGATTAGTGAGGCTCTCCGAATTGGTGTTATCGACCAGATTAAAACAACCCAAATGGCGGACTTCATTGCATTACGGAAGGGAACAACGGAGGAGATTCTTTCAGCTCAAAAAGTTTATGATGTTGATGCGGCAATTGAAGCAATTCAAGTTAGGCTCAAAGAAAGGTTAGGAGAAAATGACGCGAGTGCATTAGCGGGTAAGCTCGTGCATGTGATATTTCGGCCGAATATAATCTTCAATGAAGCCGCAACCAGTAGGGCGATCCAGATCGCTCAAGAGAATGTGCCGCGAACAATTGGATTTGTCCAGCAGAATGAGCGCATCATTAGCACGCATGATCGGATTACGCAAGACGTAAAATTGAAACTCGATTCGTATCGAAAAGCGAAAGCGGATCGGGGGGCAGATCATAGTCTGTGGACTCAGCGTCTCGGAATATTTTTTCATATCCTCTTGATCGTAAGTCTCTATGCAATCTACCTCTTTCTTTTTAGGAAACGCATCTTCCACAATAATGCGATGTTAGCGCTGATCGCCTTGCTCATTTTGATGGAAATGTTTTTTTGTTTCATTACGCTCCTATTAGATGTCCATCAGCCAATTCAGTACCTTATTGTCATTCCGGCAGCTTCGATGTTACTCACGATCATTTTCGACTCACGCGTTGCTTTTTATGGCACGGTAACAATGGCACTTCTTGTCGCAGGGCTTCGTGGGAATGACTATTCCATCGCGCTTGCATCTCTCGTCGCAGGGGCACTCGGTGCATATACGGTGAGAGACATTCGTAACCGTACGCAGATATTTCGTTCGTTGATTTTTATTTTTACAGGGTATGCTGTTACTATCATCGCTCTTGCGCTTGAGCGGTTCGAGGGTATTGATGTCGTGTTTACAGGACTAACATTCGCACTTGCCAATGCGGTATTTTCCCCTGTCCTCACGTATGGTCTGCTCATATTTTTTGAACGAGTATTTCATGTGACAACTGATTTGACGCTATTGGAATTATCGGATTTTAACCATCCACTCCTAAGACAATTATCTGAAAAAGCTCCGGGGACATTTCATCACAGCATGACCTTGGGGAATCTTGCAGAAGCGGCGGCTGATGCAATCAGTGCAAATTCGATTCTTGCTCGCGTTGGTGCATATTTTCACGATATTGGAAAAATGCTGAAACCTGAGTATTTTGTAGAGAATCAAGTCGGTGGTGTAAATCGACATACGCGTCTGAAACCACGTATGAGTGTTCTTATTCTTACCTCACACGTGAAAGAAGGGATTGAACTTGGGCAAGAACATGGACTCCCGAAAAAAATCCTTGACTTCATCCCGCAACATCACGGGACAACGTTGATCTCGTATTTTTATGATAAGGCATTGAAGCAGGCTGCAGCAAAAAAGAATCCAAAAGATATTATTCGTGAGGAGGATTTTCGATATCCAGGACCCAAACCACAATCAAAAGAAGCAGCAATTGTCATGCTTGCTGATTCAGTTGAGGCGTCCACACGATCAATCGATAATATGACTCCTCAAATACTTGAATCGGCGATCGAGGGGATGGTCAAACAACGATTTGTTGAGGGCCAACTCGATGAGTGTGAACTAACATTGCGTGATCTTACAAAAATTAAAGATGCATTTTTAAAAATACTAACCGGGATTCATCATCAACGAATAAAATATCCGGAACAGGAACAATTAGAGGTGCAAACTGCAACTCAAGCGGAGATTCCTGTCCAGCAATCTCCAACGATAGTACAAACGGAACCGATTGCCACAGATACCGAAGCAATCGGAGTAAGCTCTAGCGAGAAGGAACACGTCTCGAAAAATGCTGATCCCATCCCATGAAAGAACATTTACGGTCGTATATACACTTCCTCGAACTCGAAAAGAACGCTGCAGGAAACACCATAGCATCGTACAGTCTCGATTTAATGCGCTATCTTGATTTCTTGGAAGCCAAGGGCATTACTTCTCTTAACAATGTAAAGGATCGTGATATTACGGGATTTATCGCCATGCTTCATGATATCGGTTTGTCTCCACGGAGTATATCACGAAATTTTTCATCGATCAAGGGGTTCCATAAATTCTTACTCGGTGAGGGAACGGTAAAAAAGAATCCAACCCAAACACTCGAAGTACCAAAACTATCGAGAACGCTGCCTGATGTCCTGAGCCAGAATGAAATTGATACAATCTTACATCAGCCGAATGTCTCCGAGCCACTCGGTATTCGTGATAGAACGATTCTTGAAACCCTCTACGCAACGGGAATGAGAGTCTCTGAACTCATACAACTGAAACAATCACATATATATCCATCAGACGGCTTTGTTCGAGTATTTGGTAAAGGCTCAAAGGAAAGACTCATTCCAATTGGGCGTTCTGCGTTAGAGTGGATCAATCGTTATCTTAAAGAAGTGCGGGTGGAATTAGCAAAACATGGAAGGGGACAGGACATTTTGTTTTTGAATGCGCGCGGCCGACCGATAACACGTATGGCGATCTGGAATATCGTGAAGACATATACGTTAAAATCGGGCATCCAAAAAGCAGTTCATCCTCACACATTTCGTCATTCGTTTGCAACTCATTTACTCGAAGGTGGAGCGGATTTGCGCTCAGTTCAGGAAATGCTGGGTCATTCCGATATCAATACCACGCAGATCTATACACACATCGACAGAGAATATTTGAAAGAAGTTCACAGAACATTTCATCCGAGAGGGTGACCCACA
>DASRUF010000100.1:0-3251 GCA_035655575.1 Bacteroidota bacterium
AAAATTTGCAAGTAATGAATGAACGTGGAGTGTTACCTCATGTTATTCTCGGCGGTGCGGCATTGACTCGTCGGTATGTAGAGCAAGACCTTCGCCAGATTTACAAAGGAAATGTCATGTATGCCAATGATGCATTCGATGGATTGCATTATATGGAAAAAATAACATCCGGTAAAGCAGATTTAAGGCCTACAGATGGAAAGACAAAAAAAATAGGTGATGTTGCCGAAGAAGAAGAATTAATTCTTTCTGGGTTCGAAGCAAAAATTGCATCTGCACCTCGTCAATCCGATGTTGTGGCAAAAAAGAGCGTATCCTCTGTTGAAGTACCGAAAGCACCATTTTATGGAACAAAAGTCGTTGAAGATATTTTTCTTGATGAAATATTCTATTACATCAATGAAGTTGCTCTTATCAGGGGACAGTGGCGAGTGGTACGGGGGAAGATGGCCGAGAGTGAATATCAAAATCTACTCAAACAAAATATTTATCCGGATTTTGATCGACTGAAGAAGAGAGTTAAAAAAGATAAACTGCTTGTGCCCAAAGTTGTTTATGGATATTTCCCGTGTCAGTCGGAGGGAAATGATTTGATAATATACAAATTAAAGGGAGTAAAGGATCCAGTAATTACGTGGAATTATTTGAGTACACCAACGCGTACAGATCTTGAGGAATGGTTACGGTTCACTTTCCCTCGACAGGAAAAGGGACGATTCCTGTGCATCTCCGATTTTTTTGCATCAAGGGATTCTGACCGAGTTGATGTTGTCGCTTTCCATTTAGTCACAATGGGAAATGTGGCATCGGAACATTCAAAAGTGCTTTACGAATCAAATAAATACAAAGAGTATCTTTATTTCCATGGATTAAGTGTCGAATCGGCTGAGGCGCTTGCCGAACTATGGCATAAGAAAATTCGGGAGGAATTGAATATCCATCAAAAAGACTCTGACGATGTGAAAAAACTCTTCAGCCAACATTTTCGGGGATCAAGATATAGTTTCGGATATCCCGCATGCCCGGCATTGGAAGATCAGGAAAAGTTATTTAAACTCTTGCGGCCCGAACGCATCGGCGTAACACTGACGGAAGAATATCAACTCGTTCCCGAACAATCAACTTCAGCAATCATTGTGCATCATCCAGAAGCACGATATTTCAACATCTGAGTTCAATCACAATAATACCCTTTTTGATTATTTTTAAACATTTATCTTGATAAAAATTGTTCTTTAAAGATCGTCGTCCGCTTGAATTTCATTCAAGTTTTTCTTATTATCTTTCGAGCATTTGATCCCGTAAAATGTGATTCGGACTCAATGGTATAAATTATATCGGAGGGAATGAATGTTCGCTACGCTGAAAGTTTCTGAAACAATCTATTAACAAAGGAGAAAAGATAATACTATGTCAACAATGATAACCGAAGAGTGTATCAATTGTGGTGCATGTGAGCCTGAATGTCCCAACGTCGCCATCTATGTCGGCGCAGCACAATGGGAACTTAATGGGGTATCACATGAGCCTATTTCAAACGACTTTTATTATATCGTACCTGAAAAATGTACGGAATGTGTTGGACACTTCGATCAAGAACAGTGTGCTGCTGTTTGTCCCGTTGATTGTTGCGTCCCCGATGCAAACCATGTTGAGTCGGAAGAGGTACTATTCGAGCGTGCGAAGCAGTTGCATCCCGCGAAAGAATTTTCTGAGCTTGGTGAAGCTACATCACATTTTCGTAAAACTGCGTAAACAATTTCATAAATCTCTTTATTTGGTCGGTTGAGGGCAAGCATCAACCGACTTTTTTATTCATGTTACGATATAATGAAAATTGGTAACTACGATCTCTATCCGATTGAAACCGGTCGATTTGGTCTGGATGGTGGGGCGATGTTTGGTGTGGTACCCAAACCACTCTGGAGTAAAACGAATCCACCTGATGAACGCAACCGAATCCCACTCGCGGCAAGAGCACTACTCGTTATTGGAAGCAATCGAAAAATTTTAATCGATAACGGCAATGGTTCAAAATTTACGCCTAAACTTATCGATATCTACAAACTCGATACAAATAAATATGATTTACACAAATCATTGAAACACTATGGATTGACTGTAGCAGATATAACTGATGTAATATTGACACACCTCCATTTCGATCATGCGGGAGGATCGACGTATCTTGATAATAATGAGCTAAAACCTACATTTCCGAATGCGACATACTATGTTCAAAAATCTCACTGGGAACAGGCGATGCATCCCACTGAGCGAGATCGAGGTAGCTTTATGCCGGAAGATTTTTTACCACTCAAGGAACACGATGTGTTGGAGTTTACAGACGGCGAGTGCGAAATATTTCCTAATATTTCAGTCTTGGTGACGAACGGACATACCGTCGCTCAACAATTACCAGTTATCTCGGATGGTACAGTCACTATGTTGTATTCCTGTGACCTCTTCCCGACCACATCTCACATACCATTACCGTATATCATGGCATACGATTTACACCCATTAAAGACATTGGAGGAAAAGAAAAAAATATTGAGCCAAGCCTTGGATAATCAATGGATTCTTTTCTTCGAACACGATCCCAATGTTATTATGGGCCGAGTAATAAAAACCGAAAAAGGATTTCAATTTGGAACGCCAATACACTTCGATCAAATTTAGAATTCGTGTAGCTGGAAATATGAAACGTTTTACTGAACTATCGTAGTTGAGATGAATTCACGAAAACAAAAAATGACAAATGAGATAAAACGGAAAGCAATCGAGCTTGGTTTCAGTAAAATTGGTATTGCTCGTTCAGAATCGCTCGGTAAAGAATCATCCCAATTACAAGAATGGCTGGCTCGTGGTTATCATGCTACAATGTCTTGGATGGAACGTAATGTTGACAAACGTACTGATCCGGAGTTGATTTTACCAAATGCTAAATCGGTCATTGTCATTGCGATGAATTATTATACTCCTGTTGAACACAGTGATGATGATAAAAATGGAAAAATATCTCGTTATGCCTGGGGAGATGATTACCATGAGGTATTGCATCAGCGACTTGAACAATTGCTCGATTATATAAAACAACAAGAAGCAACCACAATTGGAAAAGTTTATGTTGATACTGGACCTGTTATGGAAAAAATCTGGGCGCAGAGGGCTGGGATTGGGTGGGAGGGAAAACATACGAATGTCATCACGAAGGAATATGGTTCATGGGTTTTTCTCGGGGTAATTAT
>DASRUF010000101.1:0-2266 GCA_035655575.1 Bacteroidota bacterium
CTGACTTAGAGATTTAAGATTCTGAGAATATAAGAAAATTTTCTCAAAGTACAAGAAAAACACAAGTTCTTTCCCGTTCTTGGTTCTATCATTGGAGTCGATAAAAACAACTCTGAGACTTCTGAATTATTATGAATTGTCATGTTGATCCCGACACAGTCGGGAGAAACATCTTCTTTTTCTAGCGTTTGAGACCCTTCGCTTCGCTCAGGGTGACAGAGAGTAATTTTTCAGAAATCTCTAAGTAGTTTAGTAGATGAGTAGTGAGTATAAAGTTTCTTGACTGTTCTTACTCATATACTCGATACTCTCATACTCATCTACTTTCTTGGATAGTACCGCTGATAGACCACTTCAATAAATCGCTTTGCTTCAGAGCAGTAAGGATCGATGTCATTCTGAATAAAAATTTCATCAATATAGGTTGATGCCTGTTTCCATGATGGAAATGTGTTCAGCGTTTCGATGGTGGCAAGATAACCTAACTCGTCGTGTTTGAATATTTTTTTTACGAAGCGGCGCCTATCACTATCCTCGATCAACACCGGGGAAGCTGGTGAAGTGGATGGCTTCTGAACAGCTTCCTGCAGGGGAGGCTGGTCATCCTTAGTTTGATGCTGGACCTGAATGACGGGCGCGATATCCGATTTGATTTCTGCTGTGTCCACTTTTTTCTCTGCTTCAAATGCACCGGATGTTCTTCGGATATCCTCTAACATTTCACCTAATTCTCTCCGGTTCATTTCAGTTATTCCTTGAGCAAGAATGCCCTCGAGGCGAGAATGCACGTTGGTTAATCCTTTATCGTCAAAATATTTCATCAACGCTTTTATTGGAAGTGCATTATTGCCCGATTTTTTTGGAAAGTCGAAAAAATCGTAGATCGGAAATAGTACGCGAGCAAGCTCATCCCCCGATTTACGCTTGATATATTCACCGTCAACGCGCCAAATGAGCGATGCGAATTCATCTTTCGTCACTGTTGAGATACGTTTGTCATGAATGTAGCGTATAATGATATCCCGTAAATATTCATAGGGACCGAAATAGTTAAGGAAATGGAGGACAGCCGAATAAGAAATCGATTGTTCACGCTCGAAGAGAGCATTTGTCAATGTCCATTGCGGGCGGATTAAATAGTTGACCATGAGGTGGACAATATCGGAGAGCCGCTGGAGATATTCTTTGTGTTTGTAGGAGTAATGTAATACAAGTATGGAATTAATTTGGGTTTGCAGGCTCTGAACTTCGGGATGATCGTACCGGAACCGAGAATTCGTTTGATACTTTTCGAGCTCTTCCGTGAGCATCGTTTGAACATCGGCTCGAAAAAATGTTTTGATCGCATGGGGGATATCAGCCGCTAAAATGTCTTTGATAGCGATGACGTCGTTGTTCCCGGGAGTGCGTTGCCGGATGGAAGTGATGATCAAATCTGTCTCGTGCTCGAACAAAGTTACTTTGATCCTTTCTTTGTGAGAGTCTTCACTCTATCGATTTCTTTTCTTGCAGCAGTTTTAAAAGTTGCATCGATTCCGCTGCGATCGATGATTTGTTGATACATGCCAATTGCCTCATCAAACTTAGACATTTTTTCATACGCCTGTCCAGCCATATACAACGCCGTAGCAGTCCAATTCACTTTACCTTGCTTGCTCACCAAGTAAGGGATTTTTAGGAATTCCAATATCGCCTGTTGATGATCTCCTTTATAGTAGTATGCCTCACCGATATTGTAACGGATTTCTGCTTCGAGGGAACTGCCTGCTTCCGAAAGGAGATTTTGAAAATGCAGAATTGATTGGTCATAATATCCAATTTTTATGTAGAGCGTGCCGATTTTAATTTTTTTATCCATAGCGCTCTCGTCGTTTGGATAACGAGTGAGGAAATCTCGAGTTATTTTTAACGCGTCATTGTATAACTTAGTCGCCTCGTACGCTTCGATCAGGTTGTTCATAGCAAAAGGGAGAATATCGCCTGCAATTTCGGGTGAATTTGTGATGAGTTGGTAATAGTGTATTGCATCTTCGTATCGTTCGACGTTATAGTGCATGTTGCCGAGCGAGAGTAATGCTCTCGGGGCAATTTCAGAATCGGAAAAATGTTTGAGAACGTACTCGTAACGTTTTGCAGCATCTTCCAATTTATTACTCACTTCGCTGATCTTACCGAGATAGTAATACCCCCATGGACCAAATTGAGTTTTTTCATAATTTCCTATGAGCTGATCAAATGATTTTTTTGAGCTAACATAATCCTGCTT